>JBGSRG010000489.1:0-3259 GCA_041737685.1 Phycisphaerales bacterium
GAAAGTCGTCAAGGTGCTCGCCGACGCGGCCGTCCGAGCAGTAAAGCGCAGCAGCGCGGATGCGGTCGGCGTCATAGGGCAATCGAGAGTCATAGGGCATGGACAGAGCATACCGCGCGGGACGCTCCCGAGCCGCAGTCACATGGAGTATGAGGATCCTCGGTGGGCGCTACGCGCACTCGTGGTCAGCGACGGTGCCGGCCCAGTTGCAGCCGGAGCACTCGCCGACAAGCGTGAACCAAGTGAAGTGTTCCTGGAAAGGCTGCGGCGTCTCATCGCTGAACTCGAACTCGGCAAAGAGCCGAAAGTGTCGGCCGTCGCATTGCGGGCAGACGAACTGGCTGAGCCTTGCAGTTGGGCGTCTGGAGCTGTAGGCGTCCTCGGGAGGACGGTCGGGGTTGTAGCCGTCCCAGCCGTGCATGTCGCCGTCAAAGACAAACGCTGCGCGATCGCGCTTCAGTGAGCCGACAAGCACCAAACCCCAGAGGCAGTCGTTCTCCCGAGACATGCGTCCGTAGACGGTGAAGGCTTGTTTGGCATCAAGCCCGACTCGGAAGTTCATGTAATTGTCGGCGTGGTGCCCCGTGGGCATGGACGGGACACTCTTGTCGTCTCCCTCGATGAGCACGCCACGGCCCGCGATGCATGAGGGGGGGTGCGTGCGAACATGCGCGGCGATCTGATCGAAGTCTGCGGTATCCCGATCAGCCGTCATCGACTGAAAGAGACCTTCTCGCAAGCGATCCGCTTGTCTTTCCCTTTCTAGGTAACGATCGAGCAAGGCCGGGCTTTGCACCAGCATGCGCTGTCCTTCGCTGAGCACCATCGCCGTGGACATCGCCGTCTCGTGGAGCAAGTGGGGTTGCACGCTTCCCCACGGGAACTCCTCGAAAACATCGCTCAACGTCACCAGCGTATGGAGTGCATGGCCATCGATCGCGCGGGGTTGTGGCGGCGACCAGGGTCGATCGAAAAAGACGCGAGAACTGACTTCTCTGTATCGATCTTGGAAGCCGCGCACTCCGCCGAACGCTCCGAGCGCCAGCGGCGAAAGCACCATCTTCCAGCAAACGTCGCGTACATAGCCGTGCTTCGATTCGTCCAATCGCTCCCAGAGCATGTCCATCCACTCAGCGCCGGGACGATGAATCGGAGCATGATTGAGGCCCCATGCCTCAAAGTGACGCGCAAGACACGGCTCCGCGAACGCACTGCGGCAGCACCGCGTGGCAACGGAACGCTGCAACAGATCATCGATGAAGCCTTCTAGATCAGGAAATGTCTCGTAGCGGACATGACGCAGTGAAAGGAAGAGCGTGATGATCGAGCGTCGCTCAGTGTGCGTGTACCCATTGCGAGAAAGGGACCAGACATAGTGTCGCTTGTCTCGCGTGCCGCGCTCGGCGCTCAGCAGCAAGTGCGGCTCCGCCTCGACGTCTAAGAGTGCCCGCCAATCCGACGAATCGCACACAGTGGAGATCGGTGCTCTGACGTGATAGGCATGCTGACGCTCTTTCCAAATGCCGATCTCAAGCGGTTTGCCACGCCGGTACGACGCCAGCCCGCCCACGACATGCTCACCGTACAGCGCTCGCACACCGTGAAGAATGGTCTTGATGATCTCCACCTCTTCGTCGGTCTTGTGCTCGTGAAAGAGCTTGAGGCGAACGGCGTGGTCCGAATACGCAACGTCATACCCGTACGTGGGCGATAGCCACGACTGCCCGCTCTTGTTCTTGCGCTTGGATGTCGACCTCTTCTTGGCCATGTGCAGAGTGGAACAAAGTGTATGAGCGCGGCGAAAGCTCCTGGCACGCTGCCCAGATCGCTCTTGCGAATCCGGGCGACCGGGGCAAAATCATACCAATTCTCCAACTCCCCAGCCGTGCGCAGACTCGTCGGTGTTCTGCCCGTCGCTACTCGCAACTATCGCTGAGAAAGAGTCACTTCCGCTTCTTGAACTTGCTCTTCACGCTCGGCGTGAAACTGCTTCCCCGCTTGCCAAACCCGCCCATGCCCGCCATCGGGCCCATCGCGCCAAGCCCCGCGCCCGAGCCCGCCCCCATCGCCCGCACCGCGTCCATCTGCGCCTTCGAGCTCATCGAACCCATCTGCTTGAACATCTTGCTCACCGTTGAGAACTGCTTGGCCAACTGGCCAACCTCGTTCTGGCTCGTGCCCGATCCCGCCGCCACGCGCCGCCGACGCGAGTTGTCCAGCGACTCCGGCCGCTTCCTCTCAGCCACGTTCATCGAGTGCACAATCGCTTCGATGCGGTCCAACTGCTTGTCATCAACCTGCACGTCCTTCAGGGCAGAGCCGATCCCCGGCAGCAAACCCAGCAGCTGCTTCAGCGGCCCCATCCGCCGAATCGTCCGCAACTGCTTCAGAAAGTCGTCCATCGTCATCTCGCCCTTGGAGAGCTTGGCCTGCATCTCCTCGGCCTCCTCCTCGCTCACCTCGGCGCGGGCCTTCTCCACAAGGCTCAGCACGTCGCCCATACCCAGAATGCGGCTGGCGATGCGCGACGGATGAAACTCCTCCAAGGCGCCCAGTTTCTCACCAATGCCGATGAACTTGATCGGTGCGCCCGTCACGTGCTTCACGCTGATCGCCGCGCCGCCGCGCGTGTCCGAATCAAACTTAGTCAGCACGATGCCGTCCACTTCCAGTTTCTCGTGGAAGACCTTGGCGCTGTTCACCGCGTCCTGACCCGTCATCGCGTCCACGATCAGAAACACCTGATGTGGCCGAACCGTCTTGTTAACCTGGTTCAGTTCCTCCATCAGCGAGTCGTTCACGTGCAAACGCCCCGCCGTGTCGAGGATCACCGTGTCGATGCCCAGCCGCCTGGCCTCGTCAACGCCGCGCCGGCAGACCTGCACCGCCACGCCAACCGCCTTGCCATACTCGCCCGTCTTGTCCGGCTCGGCGTGAACAAGCACCTTCGCCGAACCCAGCGATTGGTCCATCGCTACCTGACCGCCCACGATCTGCAACTGCTCCACCGCTGCGGGCCGCTGCAAGTCTGCCGCGACCAGCATCACCGACCGCCCGCGCTTCTTCAGATAAGCCGCGAGTTTGCCGCACGTCGTCGTCTTGCCCGAGCCTTGCAGCCCGCACAACATGATGATCGTCGGCCCCTGGGCTGCGGGCAGATGCATGATCGGCGGCGCCTCGCCAGACAGCGATGCGCTTGCCCCCGGCCCCTTGTCCGCTTTGGGTCCGGCACCATTGCCTGACATGCCCAAAGCACCAT
>JBGSRG010000520.1:0-3627 GCA_041737685.1 Phycisphaerales bacterium
GCGCCGGCGACGGTCGGACCGCGCTGATCTACGCCGCAGGCTGGGGCGATCCTGCCAAGGTGCGCACGCTGCTCGATGGTGGTGCCCGGGTTGACGCTCGCGCCAACGATGGTTGGACAGCGCTCATGTTCGCAGCGGCACGCGGCGACGTGGAAAGCCTGCGGGCCTTGACCCAAGCCGGTGCAGACGTGAACGCGGCGAACAAGTGGCGGCAGACGGCGCTCATGACCGCCGCTCGTACGGGAAGTGTGGAGAAGGTGAACGCCCTGCTCGAAGCCGGTGCCGTGGCGGCACAGATCGATCAGGACGGCAACACGGCGCTCTCGATCGCTGCAGCAAGCCCGGTTCCGGTTGAGGTGGTTCAGGCGCTTGTCCGGGCGGGCTGTCCGCTCGATGCCGCAGACCGAGACGGTGTCACGCCGTTGATGAAAGCGGCCGAGCGCGGCGATGCCGAGCACGCGCGAGCGTTGCTCGCAGCCGGGGCAAACAAGAGTCTGAAGGACTCAGCCAATGGATGGACGGCTTCGGACTGGGCAGCGAAGCGAGACGATGAGCAGGGCCGCGCAGTGGTGGCGCTGCTCGACGGTGCGAAGTAATCGCTTGTCGAATCCAAGTGCTGCATGAAGCGACGCGCCAAGGGGCTTTCACAGGCCGGGCTCGTGCCGTGCATGTGCGGCAAGTGGCCTCGTTTGGTTCGCCAGATCGCCTGACGAATCGCGGAACGCGGCTTTCACGGTCATCGCGGTCATAAGCGGCAAGCGACTGTTGCCCCACTTTGCCGAGTGCGCGTAAAAACGCTCGGCCGGTGGCGGTGCGGCCGAGCGTCGGAGGAGTTGAGTGCGGGGTCTCGCACCTGTGCTGCCGGCGGGATGGGTCACCGTCCGTGGGACCATCCCCTGACCATTCGACGCGTCCATGCGTCAGCGGTTCGCCGATTGCAGCACTTGCGCGGGAGCGATCGAGTCCTTCCGATTCCCGTGCTCAACTCTGAGAAGCCAAGATGTCAAACCGGACGATCGACCCTGTGGGGGTCGGCCCGGTCTCTCTCACGCTCCCGCGGGACGGGCTGACGTGGCGGTCTGCTGCGCAAGTTCGGGCAACGCCTCAAAGCGATGGACGTGGCCCTCGGTCCAAGAGTCGCGGTCTCGGACTTCAAGATGTGTTCGGGCACCAACCACAACGACCTGGCCCTGGAGTTTGGTCAGTTGCAGGTGCAGGCGGGGCAGAGCGAGTCGGCCTGCGCTGTCGGTCTCCAGACGTTCGGCATATCCATAAAACGACGCGTCGAAGTCCGATTGTGCCTCGGTCGGGGCGATCGAAGAAGAGAGTTGCTCAGAGAGTCTCACGAAAGCGCCCTCGGTATACAGCCGCAGAAGTCGTCCCTTTGGCCACGGCACACAGAACCACGCCCCGCCGTCCCGACTCGACTCCCATTGATTGCGGTACTTGGCCGGGATGGCCAGCCGCTGTTTGGCGTCGATCTGGAGTTCGGCGGTCCCTGTGAAGAGCACGATTCAGACCTCCGTTCCGGTGGGTGGGATTATGCCACACTTAGCCCCACTTTGCAACACAGCATGGGATTATCTGCACATTTTGTGGACGGACCGTCACACGAGCGGGGGGAAACTTTGCCCCGCAATGACGTAAACGACGGGCACGCCGCTGTTTAGGTGGTAGACTCCTTCTGTTGGTAGTTGGATACCCGAAACAGGGTATGTGGGGCCGACGAGGCAACGACCCCACACCCTGCTCTCGGGATCGGCTCAGCGTGGAAGTTGCCAGAGCGCGCTATCTGACTGGCTCGGCGAAGATCGTCGAGCCGGAGCAAGCGCGCTCAGGGCAGCACCGCGTCAATCGAACCGTTGAGGGAGTGTGTGCGGTGGCTTGGAAGTCGATCAGCGATATCCCCGCGGCGGTTCGAGCGCTCGGCTGTGCCCCTGCGGTGATGACCGCGTCGTTCGAGGGTCGGCGGTCGGGGCTTCTGCTCACGGGCGTAGCGCTGGCCGCGATAGAACCGGCGTGCTTGGTGGTGTCGGTCTCAACAGGGCATCGGCTCGCGACGCTGATCCGCGACGCGCGCACCTTCGGCGTGAGCGTGCTCAGCCCGAACCAGAAACTTCTTCTCAAAAAGTTGCGGGCCGGGCCGGAAGACGAACTCGATCCGTTCGACACGCTCGAGATGCGGACGCTGGTGAGCGCTTCGCCTCTGCTGTGCCGTGCGGTTGCGGTGTTTGACTGTGAAGTGGTGCGACACCTGGATCTGGAGGCCGACTGCGAGTTGTACGTTGGTCGCATTCTCGCGGCGGGGGTGAGCGAGGAGTTCGCATGTGCTGACTCGCTCCACAGTGGTTCTGCAAAGGAGGCCGCCATCGCTCCGGCCAATGGAGCAAGTCACGGTCCCAACAACGGCTTGACGAACGGTTCAGCCAACGCCTGCGACGACGGGTCGAGCGGCGCTTCCGCTGCTCCCTTGGCTGGTGCCGAGCATCGCGTCAATGGCAAAGGTCATGGTCCGATCGAAAGCCTCAACGGAAAATCGCAGTGCATTGCCGCGGCAGGCCTGAGTGGCGGCGGGCTTGGAAGAACAAACGGCGATCGCTGCGCACAGTGAATCAACGGTTTGCTCGGACGCCAGCGAGCCCGTAACACCGTCGATCACTGAATCGAGCACGCCGCCGGCCCTGATGCCGACAACGGGCGTGCCACAGGCTTGAGCCTCAACTGCTGTGATGCCAAAGTCTTCGATCTGCGGGTAGAGCAACGCAGTTGCGCAGCGATACAAGTCGCGCAGGCGTTCGTGGCTGACCCGACCCACGAATTCGATCAGCGGCGAATTGTTAGCCATCGATCGCAGCTCGCGATGCTGCGAGCCGTCGCCCGCGATGACCAGACGTCGGTTCATATGCAGCGCTGCGCGGATCGCCAGGTCGGTGCGTTTGTACGGTTCGAGGGCGTTGGCCACGAGGAGGAACGGCTCGCGTGCCGGCGAGTCATCGGGAGCAGATTCGAGCGGTGTGAAGTAGTCGGTGCGGACAGGTGGGAACACGACCACCGCATCGCGCTGATAGCACTCGCGGATGAGGCGCTGCGTGGCGGTCGAGTTGGCTAGGAATGAAGTGACGCTGTCGCTCGCTTGTCGATCTGCGCGCCTGAGCATGGGGCCGAGCACATTCAGCGCGCGTCCGCGAAGTCCGCCGCGATACTGATCGACCTGCGACCAGAGATAGCGAGCGGGCGAGTGGCAGTAGCAAAGGTGCGGTACGCCGTGGGGGGCGCGAAGGCCAAGGATCGCCGCCGACGAAGTGGAGATGAGCAGTTGCGGCGGACCTTGCTCATCGTCGCGCACTTGCCGCTGAAAGCGGCGGCTCAGGTCGCGCACGCCGAGCGTGTAAAGCGGCAAGAGCCAGCGGCGGACGGCGAGGCCGGGGTTCAGCACCGATGCGTGAATCTGAGCGCGGGCACGGAGCGCGTCGATCGTGGTCGAAAGGGGGCTTCCGTCGTCGAACATCGTGTAGAGTGCGGTCAGTTCTGCGCGATCAGATACCAACGCGGCGATGCGTTCGAGCACGGCCTCGCCGCCGCGATAGCCGACGAGCCAATCGTGCGCGAGGGCGACGCGAAGGGCCG
>JBGSRG010000524.1:0-6820 GCA_041737685.1 Phycisphaerales bacterium
CGTCGCCGGGCCGAGCCGCCACGGACCTCGCACGACCAGCTGAAGCGAACCGAGCACATCGCGAACGTCCTTGGGCAGCAATCGCACATGGCCAGCCACCAACGACGGCGCTGAAGCCTCAGCGCGGGCGTGCAGACTGAAGCCCGCGGAATCGTTGAAGGTCCACGCGCCATCCACCATGCCCGCAAGCCCGGACGCGGCGGGCGCATCGTCGCTGTCAAAAACCCGCTCCACCGCCGCAGGCTCAACACCCAGACCTTGAATCTCGCCCGACAAGGCCCAAGATACGCTCTGTGATGCACTCGACACACTGGAAGAGGCTCGGAGTGTGGCCTGACCAACCACGCGAGTCGTTTCGAGAGCATCGCCATCACCGGGCGACCCGATGCCCAACCACACCGGGCGCGCAACCGCCGAGATCGTCGGGGTGCCGTCCACAGACTCAATCGTCGCGTCGACTTTAACCTCGCCCGTCACACCCGCCTCCAGCCACTTTCTCGCACGCGTTTCTCCCAACCCTGCGCGGATCAACCCCGCCGTCAGCGCCGAGTCGAGCCTCACACCGTCGAGCCGCGCTCGCACGTCTGCCGGCATGGCCAAGCCCAGTTCCGGACTCAGGCCCATCTGACCGCTTGCTTCTATGCCGCCGCACGCCTGACCATCAAAGCGGAGTTGGGCCTCGACCGCACGCAGATCGACCAGCATCCCCGCATCGGTCGTGCCCATGCTCGCGCTGCCCGAGCGCAGATCAAACCCCAATCGCCCCCCCAGAAAGTCGAGCGACACACCCCGAGCGTCGGTGATGAGCAAACGACTGGTGTCGCCCCTCGCATCACGCTGCGAGACATCCCCAGAAGTGACCCCAGGCGCTGACCCACCGCCCGCGTTCGCGCCGCTCTCGGCTCCAACATCCCGCGCAAACTCAAGGTCCACATCAATCAAACCCGCGGGTCTCAGCTCGGCCCGCAGGTTGTTGATCATCGAGCCGGCATCTGTAGAGAAGGCCGACACCAACACCTCCAACGGACTCGACAGCGCCAAGTCGTCAGCTCGAACGCGCACCTCGGCCCGGCCAACGCCGCCGCGCGATCGCGCACGGCGCGCCGAAGCTTCGGTCGCCGCTGCCTGCGTCCCTTGCTCTTCGGCGGGCCTTTCAGGAGCGCTCGCATCGACCGTATCGTCGAACTTCTGCGCAAGCGTCGCGCGCAGCGCAATATCCAGCCGCGCTGCGGGTGTTCGGTCGGTCCGATCACGCAGCGACTCGTCCCACAGTTCGCCCGTCAGCGACTCGATCAGAATCCGCTCGGGGTTCACGTTCAACTCGCCGCGAACATCCTCAAGCCGCAGCGTTCGCGCCCCCGGCTGCCACTTCGGGGCCACGCTGATCCCCGTCAGGTCAACGGTCACGTCGTGCCGAATCGCGTTGCCGTCGGAACGTATCTCGCCCTCGCTGATCAGCGCCACACAGTTGATGGTGCCGTCAATCTCAAGCGATCGGAAGATTTCTCGCGCTGACAGCGGCGGCGGCGGCGGTCCAAACACGCCCTCCGATTCGCCGCCGGCGTGCAGCACCATCTGATCAGTTGCATCGGGATCATCCTCAGGAATCGCCTGGATCAGCAGCTCGTTCACGGGCACGTTGCGCGCGTAGACGCGAATGTCGGGCTTGCCGCCGCCGCCCTTGCCCCCCGATCGTTCGACCACGGCCGTGAGTCCGACCGTCCCGCCGCGAAGTCCCTCGAAGCCGCCCCCCATCACCTCGACACGATTGTCGATGACGTTGACCTTCACGTTCCTCGCGTGGATCGGATAGGGGAATGGCTCCGGCAGCAGAAACGCCTCGGCGAGCGTCACGCCCACGCTGACCGTCCACGGTTGCTTCTCGCCCAGCGGGCTGAAGACGCGAATGCTCACGTCGGCCTCGCTGCCAAGATCAAAGGCCGGTGTTGCGAGCGAACGTCGAAGCTCATCCGCGTCTCGCACCAAACCCGCAAGGTCCGGCGACTCCCAGGGCATGTCGAGAAGCCGAGCGTCAACCATGTGCAGAACGTGGTCGAGCCGAGACTGCAACCCAGCGTGCTGCGCCTCGGTCATGACATGGCCCTCGCGGAGCAACCGCGCGTACTCATCTTGCGAAAAAATCTGACTGAGCACCTTGCGGTCGGTCTCGGGCATCGCCGCGAGCAGATGCTCGTCGATAGGAATGTTGCGGGCCTCGAGCAGAATCTCCGCTTCTGCCGCCTTGCTCAAAGGCTCGATTCGCGCTGAGCCAGTGATGGTGCCGCCCGTCGGGCCCTCGCCGCGAATCTCCCGCATCAGCAGGCGGTTGTCGTCAAACTCGGCGATGCCCGACATGTTGTGAAACGGATACGGGAAACTGTCGTACGCCGCGATGCCGTCTCGAAAGACCAGCCGTCCGTCGATCACACGCACCGATGCGGCGCGGCCCTCAACCGGCTCGCCGCGCAGAATGACCATGCGAGCATCGAACTTGGCCGTGGGGCCAGAGAACATCTCGAAGTATCGCCGGACCTGCGGGCTGACAAAGGCGTAAAACGCTGGGTCTTTGTCGACTCGCAGGTCTCGGGCCGTGATCTCGCAACGCAGCGCGCTTTCGACGCTCAGGCCCGTCGTCTCAAACAGCACTCGCGAGGCCTCGGCCTGACCCTCAAGCACGCCCGTCACGTCCGCGTTCACACCGCTGGGCGAGAGCGAGATGATCCCCGTGACCTCCGTCACCGAGAGATTCTCAGCGACCGCGCCAGACTCGGTGCGTCCGCTCAGCGGCAGATCCAGCGAGACGTGGTTGAGCGATACATCGAGCCGAACCCCCGTCGGCTCCTGATACACAAACACGGTCTGGCTCACCCGACCCTGAATGCGCAGTCGCCGCCAGACGTCTCGATAAGCCGTCGGCACGCCCTCGGGTGTGAACGACTCCAGCGGCAGGTTGAGCAAGCGGACGCGATAGTCGCTCGCCGTGAGGTCGAGCCGTCCGTCCAGAATCAGACCTCGCGATTCGCCGCTAACGCTGGGCGTGCGCCCGATCTCTTGCAAGCGCACCGTGTAGACGCTCGCGCCCGACGGCTCTTCCACCGGCATGATCGAGCCGGCCACGCGAACGGACTGCAACGTGTGGTACGAACCCTGACGAGACGAGTGCTCACCAAACTCAACGGTGCCGTCGATCACGTCGATCTGCGGCGGCGGGCCGCTCGATGCGCCAACCGTCGGTCCGAGCGGACTTGCCTCGAGTTGCAACGCGGCGAGATTCAGCGAGGCATCGTCCACCGATTGCGACAGACGAAAGACCGGGCGAGTGAGCCGCACCGCCAAAACCCGTGTGCCCGATCCGAGCACGCCCTGCCAGTCGACATCGATCACCGCCCGCTCAGCGCGGACCAGTTCGCCCTCCGGACCCGGCAGGCCGGGGGCCCGCAGCAGCACGCCCCGAGCCACCAGGCGTCCATCAACACCGATGACCATGGAATCAGCGGTCAGTTCGCCGCCGGTCTGCGAACGAATCTGGCTCTGCACGATCCACTCAACCGCGGGGGAGCGCATCAGCAACAGGGCGATCAGCGCCAGGATGAGCGGCCCGCCGACCAGCACCCGGACCACCCACTTAAAGGCCCGCGACGAACGCGACCACTTCTCGCGTTCGATTCGGATGATTTCAGCGGGTGTGGGGGTGTGCATGGTCCGTCGATCAGCGTTCCTGGCCGAAATCAAGGGGAAGCGCATCGTTTGCGCGCGCAATCCGCAACGGACCCGTGCAGGTTCACCTGGCAGTGAACTCTGTTCCACGTGGAACACTGTATGGTTACGCTCAGGGGGTCACTCGCGGATGGTCAAAGCCCACCGAACCCCACTTTCAGCCGTTCCCTCTCCAGACACCGCCATGACCAAAGCCAAAGACGTTTTCATCTGCCGGGCCTGCGGCAGCGCCCAGACGCGCTGGGTTGGCAAGTGCCCGGACTGCGGAGCCTGGGGCTCGCTGGAACAGGAAAGAATCGAACGCTCGGCGGGTCGAGACCCACAGCGCGGGCTGATGGAGGGCTGGCGACCCAGAAGCCGTGCGGTGCGGTCGGTGGAATCGGGTGGTGCGGAGGCGGCTGGCGAAGAGGTTGAGTCGATGCCGGCGCACCTCAGCGGTGAGTCGCTGGCGGCGATGCCCATCAGCGTCGCGACGGGAAGTCTGGCGCCGCGATCGAGATTGCGCAGCGGAATCGAAGAACTCGACCGGGTGCTTGGCGGCGGCATCGTGCCGGGCAGTGTTGTGCTGATCGGCGGCGATCCTGGCATCGGCAAGTCAACGATGATGTTGCAGATGGCCGGGGCGCTGGCGGGCGTGGCAGAGGTCGGGGGCGGAGGTGAGGGTGGCGGTTCGGAAGGAGCGACGACCGAACCGCGGGTTCTGTATGTGTCGAGCGAAGAGAGCGCCGAGCAGGTGCGGATGCGGGCAGCGCGGCTGGGCGTGGCGGAAGAGGACGCGCTGTATGTTTTCTGTGACACGAACCTGGCACGGATTGTGGAGCAGACGCGGCGCACTTCGCCGCGGGTGCTGATTATCGATTCGGTTCAGATGGTTTACAAGGCGGATCTGGATGCGTCGCCCGGCAGCATCACGCAGTTGCGACGGTGCTGCGCTGAACTGGTGTATCTGGCGAAGTTGAGCGGCACGGCGGTGGTGCTGGTGGGGCATGTGACCAAGGACGGGCAGTTGGCGGGGCCAAGGCTGCTGGAGCATCTGGTTGATGCGGTGTTGTACTTTGAGGGTGATCGGTATCACGCGCATCGGGTGCTGCGCGCGGTGAAGAATCGCTTTGGCACGACGCTGGAGATTGGCGTCTTTGAGATGACGGGTGAGGGGCTGATTGAAGTGCCGGCGGGTGCGGGGCCGGGCGTGCTGGACGACTTTGCGCCCGATGCGAAGGCCAAGCCGGGCTCGGTGATCTGCCCGGTATTGACGGGCACTCGCTGCATGTTGGTTGAGGTCCAAGCGCTGACGGCGACGGGCTTTTTGGGCGCGGCCAAGAGGAAGAGTTCGGGCATTGATGCGAACCGACTGGCGATGATCATCGCGGTGCTTGAGCAGCACGAGGGGCTTCGATTGGCGGATCGCGACGTGTTTGTTTCGAGCGTGGGCGGGATTCGGATCGTGGAACCGGCGGCGGACCTGGCGCTGCTGCTCTCGATCGCGGGAGCGTTTCATAAACGAGCGCTGCCGCCGGGCACGGTTGCGGTGGGCGAGGTGGGGCTTGGCGGGGAGGTTCGGGCGGTGCCGCAACTTGAGCAGCGTGTGAACGAGGCGCTGCGGCTGGGTGCCCGGCGGGTGCTGGTGCCGCGGAACGGGCCGCGAAAGCAGGAAGAGGGGAAGCGGAGTAAGGGGCATGAAACCGGACGTGCGCTGGCGGGTATGAACGGTGTGGGCGGGCGCGGTGTGGTAGCGGTGCGGACGATTTCGGAGGCGATCGAGGAACTGACGTGAGCGAGCTGCGCCGGGACCATCGCGATGCGGGCTTCACACTCATTGAGTTGTTGGTGGTGATCGCGATCATTGCGGTGCTGGTGTCGCTGACGCTGCCCGCGCTCTCGAGCGCACGGGAGACCGCGCGGGCGACGGTGTGCGGCGTGAATCTGCGGTCGATCGGGCAAGGCCTGACGATGTATGCGGATGCCAATCGTGATTGGTATCCGCACTGGTCAGAGTGGCACACGATGGGCGGCGATGGCACGGGCGACGACACGCCGGGGCCGGGCTGGGTTGAACTGGTGGCGAGCCATGTGGAGACGCTGGAGTGCTTCGTTGATCCTGCTCGCAAGGTGCCGGAGGTTCCGTTTGCGTACTTCTTGCAGGGGCGGTATGCGCGGTGGTTGCGGCTGGTTGGGGGCGATTCAACGTCGCTGGTCTTTGATGGGGACAACCAGGGGCTGTACTCGAGTTTCACGGTGAGTCAGGTGGCGTTGAGTTCGCAGTTTGTGCTTGCGGGCGACGCGAACAACAGGGTTTTATTGTCGCGTCCGTATGGTGACTCGATCAAGCCGCCGAACTGTGACCCGGACGATGCGCGCTGGCCGGGGATGTTGTTTGACGGTGAACTGAAGCCACACCGGGGAGGATCAAACGCGTTGCTGCTGGATGGGCATGTGGAGCGACCGATGCTCCGCACGGCGAGCAAACTGACGTGGCATGGCCGGCGGATGGCGACATGGGCGGAACTGGACCCAGGGCTGGTGGGGGGCGGGCCGTGACACACTTCGAGTTGAGCCGAACATTCCGACAGAATGCAAAGGGCGCGAGTAGCCCTCGCCACTCGCGCCGCAACAAGAGAAGCGCTCATTGAAAGCCTCAGCGAGGCGGGGTCTTAGCCGCCGCCGCCCGAATCGTCGGTGATGGCGCGAGTGACTGCGGCATCGATTCGAGCGTTGGCCTGGTCACGGCAGGTGTTCACACGCGTGGTCGCGGCCGTTGCCGCGGCGTTGATTCGATCGATCTGCTCTTGCGCGCCCTCCGCATCGGCGAGCGCGGCTAGGGCGTTTGTTCTCACTTGAGAGATGCGGTCGGTGCCCGTGGTGGCTCGGCTGGTGTTCCGTGCTTTGCCGGTGTCGCCGGCGGCAACGATGGCAACATCGTCTGCGCCGTCGCGCGCCAAACGAACGATGGACCTGACTGTGGCACGGGTGTTCTGGTGAATATCAGCGCAGGAACGCTCGCGTGCTTCGTTCATCTGGTTCACCGCTCGGAGCACGATGCGCTGAGCCTCGGTCCGTTGGTTCGGGCCTGAACCCGGCCCGCCGCCGGCGGGCGGAAGGGCCA
>JBGSRG010000529.1:0-2317 GCA_041737685.1 Phycisphaerales bacterium
TAGTGGATACGAAGAGGCCGCCGCCCAGGGAGTCGTTGCGGGGATCAACGCCGCGATGCTCGCGCTCGGACGCGAACCGATCGTGATCGGTCGCGACGAGGCGTACATCGGTGTGCTGATGGACGATCTGGTGACCAAGACCCCCACCGAACCATATCGAATGTTCACGAGCCGGGCGGAGTATCGCCTGCACCTGAGGGCCGACAACGCGCCCGAGCGACTGACCCCCCTTGCCGAGCGCGTCGGCCTGCTTGATTCCAACGGGCTTGGAATAATGAGAAAGCGGGTGTTCTCGCAGCGCTCGGATTCCATTGCAGCGCTCAACGAACTCATTGACAAGGGCCGGCTTGAGCACCGACTCCTCTCCGAGGTGGTTCGCCGACCCGAGTTCACGCCCGAGATGCTCGTCGAGCGAGCGGCCAAGGGCGGACTTTCCGTGTCAATGGACGCGGTGCGCACCGTCCACGCAGAGCGTCAGTATCGCGCGTACATGGTGAAGCAAACGGCTGAGATTCGCCGTCGGTCAGCGCTGGAACGCCGACAGATTCCCGCTCAGACCGACTTCGCGACGTTCGTCCACATGCGAACCGAGGCCCGTCTGGCTCTGTGCCGGTTCCGGCCCGAGACCTTTGGGCAGGCGGCTCGGCTCGAAGGGATCACGCCGGCCGATCTGACGCTCCTGTCGGTTCTGGTTCGGCAGCGTTCGGGCGGTAGCTTTGAGCCAACCGAGCCTGTGGCAACCGCTTCAGGCTTCTGATGTCCGCCGGGCCGACGTAGGATCGGCCCATGCATTCTCCGATCGCACTGTGCACGCTCGCCGCTGAACATGGCGCCAACCCTGTCGTCGATGTGCTGGTGCTGCTCGTCGCCGCGGCGGTGGTCGCCGTCGCGTCCCGACGGTTGCGCTTCCCGACGATCCCCGGCTATCTCATCATCGGCGCGCTGATCGGGGCGCACGGCTTGGGCATCATCAGTTCCGACGAGTCCGTCGCAGATATCCGCGAGCTTGCCATCATCCTGCTGATGTTCACCATCGGCATGCACATGGACCTTGACCACATGCGGTCAGGCATGGTGCGAATGCTGCTCGCGGGACTCGTCAGCACCGGTGTTGTGATTCTGGTGGGTTGGCCGATCGGCATGGCGTTTGGCGCGCCCGCCCCTGCGGCACTGGCGATCGCCATGGCGCTGGCCATGAGTTCAACGGCGGTTGCGCTGGGCATCCTTCAACAGCGCCGAGAAACGCATCTGGTTCATGGCCGACTCGCGATCGGCATCGAATTGGTTCAGGACCTGATCAGCGTCGTCATTCTGGGCCTAATGCCAGCGCTGGGCGCTTGGGCACTTGCTTCCAGCGCAGGAGCGTCGCACGAGGTTGCTGCGGGCGCAGCAGAAGCAGTCTCCGCCGCGACCGATGCCGTAACCGGCGCCGCGATTCACGTCGTTGAACCAGCGGCGAGCGCGGGTGATGGGCTGTCTCGGCTACTCTCGAATCTCTCGCAGGGTCTGCTGGCCATCGGCGGCGTCGGGGTGATGCTCGCCGCGGGTCGATACCTACTGCCGGGCTTGCTGCGAGAGGCCAGCCGCGCTTCGGCGAGCAGCGGCGGTGGCGGTGCTGAGCCGTTGCTGGTTGTGTCTACCGCCGTGGCGCTTGGGGCCGCCGGCGCGACGGCGTTTCTGGGCTTTGGGCCCGTTCTGGGGGCGTTCCTTGCGGGCTTCATGCTCGCCAGCACGCCCTTCCGCTTCCAACTCGCGGGCCAACTTGCGCCGCTTCGAGAACTGTTCATGGCCGTGTTTTTCACCGCTGTTGGTATGAACATGGATATGTCCATCGTGGTCGACAATTGGTGGATCATCCTGCTCGGCCTTGTGATGCTGTTCATGGTCAAAACAGTTGTCATCGGCGTGACGGCCTGGGGTTGCGGCGCCACCGCCGCCGTTGCGGGCACCACGGCGTTCCTGGTTGCTCAGGCTGGCGAGTTCAGTCTGGTCGTGCTGGGTGCTGCTCAGGGCGCTGGCGTGGTCGACTCGCGGGTGGGCGGCGTGGCCATCGCCATCATCGTGCTCTCGTTGGTTGTTGCCACGCCGTGGTACCAACTGGCCGAACGAGTGACGCCCCGGCTCCGCGGCGTTCAACCCCCGCCCTGGATTCGCAGGCAGGCTGGAGTAGGTGCGGCGGTGTCGCACAACGGAGCCCACGCGCCCATGCAGAACGCCCATTCCGGCGCCCAAGGCCACCACGTGCAGCATGCTGAGCACGGATCGGAGCACGGTGTCGCCAGCCCGGTCATCGACACGCGCCACGTCATCATCGCCG
>JBGSRG010000081.1:0-7033 GCA_041737685.1 Phycisphaerales bacterium
TGGTCGTCATCCCCGCCGAACTCCTTCGCCCCTACTACCGCAACCCCTCGCGAACCAACCTCCCACGCTGACACGCTGCTCGCACGACCTCGAACCTCGTCACGGGCACGTCTGTCCCAGCGTCGGCAGCCAATCCGAGAAAAAGTCGAGCAGGTCGGTCAGATCGATGAACAGATCGCGGTTGTAGTCTGCCCGATTGTCGATGCAACCGGGTTGCCCCAGAGTCGACAACCAACCCGACAGAAACTCCAGAAGGTCGGTCAGATCGATCACCAGGTCCCGGTTGTAGTCGCCCAGGCAGGTCGAGTCGATTGGCGGAGCAAAGCCCGGGCACGCGTACGCCAGATCGAACGATCGAGCTGAGCCTTGGTTCGTGTTCGAACCGACGTTGCTCAGGTGCGCGCCGACCATGCCCAAGCCGCCCGAGACCGCGACCGATTGGCCGAACTGATAGCCCGCAGCCCCATCCGGCGCAGTGAGCTTCTCGGATTGTGACCACGAGCCGCCCGAGCGAACAAAGACGCACGCGGAGCCTTGGTTGCTGTTCGCGCCGACATCATCAAAGGGGGCGCCGACTACCGCCATGTCGTTCGAGATCCAGACGGATGAGCCAAACACATCGCTGGCGGCACCTTCGGAGTCCGACAACTTTGCCTGCTGAGTCCACACCGAGCCGGTGCGGATGAACACATACGCGGCCCCCTGGTCAACGTTGGCGCCGACATCGTCGAACCTGGCGCCGATGAGAGCTGTGTCGCCGGAGATCGATGCCGAGTAGCCGAACAGGTCAGCGGCCGCGCCGTCCGAGGCCGTGAGTGTGGCCTGCTCTGTCCAGGCGATGCCCGAGCGCACAAAGACAACCGCCGAGCCCTGATCCGCGTTCGCGCCCACGTTGTCGAGGCTTGCGCCCACGACCGCCGTGTTCCCGTCGAGCGCCACCGCGTTGCCCAGACGATCTGAGAACGCCCCGGCCGCGGCCGTCAACTGGGCCTGCTGAGTCCAAACTGTGCCATCGCGAACGAACACATAGGCCGAGCCGCGATCGACCGTGACTCCGATGTCGTCGTTGGGCGCGCCGACCAACGCCGTGTCGCCCGAGACGGCCACAGATGTGCCGAACAGATCGAGCGCTGCGCCGCCGGTTGCGGTGAGCTTGGCTTGCTGCGTCCACGTGATGGCGCCCGGCGCTCGGACAAACACGTATGCGGAACCTTGGTTGCTGTTGGCTCCGATGTCGTCGTCGACCGCGCCCACCACCACCGTGTTGCCCGATATGGCCACCGAGGTGCCGAACTCGTCTCCCGCTGCGCCGTCCGAGGCGATGAGTGTGTCCTGCAGCACCCAGCCGCTCTCTGCACGCTCGAACACGTACGCCGCGCCCTGGTTGCCCGCCGCGCCGAAGTCCACGTTGGGGGCACCCACCACCGCGGCATCTCCGTCGATCGCGATGGAATAGCCGAACGTGTCGCCCGTGCTGCCGACCTTCGCGGTGAGTTCGGCCTGTTGCGACCAGACGCTGCCCGAGCGAACAAAGGCATAGGCCGAACCAATATCGGCATCCGATGCGAAGCCGTCTCTGTTGCCTCCGACGACGGCCGTGCCCCCATCGATCGCCACACAAGTGCCGAAACGGTCATCAGCAACGCCGTCCGAAGCAACAACTTTGGCCTGTTGCGTCCAGGATGTGCCTGAGCGAACGAAGACATATGCCGAACCTTGATTGCTGGCGGATCCCATGTCGTCACCGTCGGCCCCGACGATGACGGTTTCGCTCGAAATGTCCACCGAAATGCCGAAACGATCGGAGAGTTGCCCGTCAGATGCGACCAACTTGGCCTGTTGCGTCCAGACGCCACCTCCGGAGCGTACGAACACATAGGCCGATCCCTGATCGACAACCAAGCCAACGTCGTCGTTGATAGAGCCGACGATCGCTGTGTCACTCTCTACCGCCACACTGACCCCAAAGCCGTCGTCTTGGCTTCCGTCGGCCGCCACGAGTTTGGCCTGTTGCGTCCAACTGGTCCCCGAGCGAACAAACACATACGCCGAGCCCAGGTTGATGACGGTGCCGATGTCATCAAGTTCTGAGCTGACCAACGCGGTGTTGCCCGAGATCGCCACCGTCCTTCCGAAGAAATCATTCTCGGCGCCGTCGGCCGCCACAAGCTTGGCCTGTTCTGTCCATGCAGTTCCCGAGCGAACAAACACGTACGCCGAGCCTTGTCTGACAACGGTGTTCACGTTATCGCTGCTGGCGCCGACGATGGCCGTGTTGCCCGAGATCGCAACGGCGTCCCCGAGGGCGTCATACTCGGCTCCATCGGCCGCTACAAGTTTGGCCTGTTGTGTCCAAGTGGTGGTCCCCGGTGCTCGCACAAACACATACGCCGCGCCTTGGAAAAAGTTGGCGCCCACCGCCGCCAGACGCGCCCCGATCACCACCGTGTCGCCCGATATGGCCACCGAGGTGCCGAAGCTATCGGCCGCAGCGCCGTCGGCTGCCCACAGTCTGTCCTGCTGTATCCAAGTGGTGCCGATTCGTACAAAGATGAAGGCCGAGCCCTGCTCCCAATTGACGCCGCGGTCGTCAATGGGCGAACCGATGATCGCGGTGTTACCTGCCACCGCCACCGAGCGAGCAAACTGATCGTCCGGAGCGGTGTCCGTGGCCAGAATGGACATGTCGGGTCCAATCCACGCGGTGCCCGCCCGAGAGAACACCCACGCCGAACCCGGCCCGTTCTCGGGAAAGAATGGAAACAACTTCGGCGCTCCGATCAACGCTGTATCGCCGGAGATCGCGACCGAAGCCCCCAGCCGATCATTCACGTCCCGTTCGGGTGCAAGGAGCCTGGCCTGCCGAGTCCACACCGTCCCGGAGCGAACGAAGACGTACGCCGAACCCTGACGTTGGAAAAGCCCATCGACGTCGTCGTTCGACGCTCCAACAACCGCCGTGTCTCCCTCGAGCGCGACCGATGACCCGAAGGCAGGTTGGACGAAGGGGAACGCGTCCGCGGGAAGGCTCAGCCGGGCCTGGTCCGACCATTCCGTGCCGGTGCGCGTGAAGATCCAGACCGATCCATCCAGCGTCGTGATCTGGCTGTTGCCAGCACTCGCCAGAGCGATAGTGTCGCCATCAATCGCAACCGACGTGCCGAAGAAGACACTCGCGGCCCCGCCGTCGGGGGCAACCAGTTTCGCCTGCTCAGACCAGTCCGTCCCGTTGCGGACGAAGACATAGGCCGATCCCAGATCTTCTGTCACGCCCACGTCGTCAGCAGAAGCTCCGACCACAACCGTGTCACCATCGATCCCAACCGATTGTGCGAACCGATCTTCCGCCTCACCATCCCCGGCGGTCAACTTGTCCTGCTGGACCCAGGCTCCGCCGCTCCGCACAAACACATACGCAGCGCCCTGATTGACATTGGCCCCAACGTCGGCCCTGGAACCGGAAGCCACAAGTGTGTCACCGGAGATCGCGATCGATCCGCCGAACAGATCCGACGCGCTGCCGTCATCGGCCGTGAGCGTGTCCTGCAGACTCCAATCCGTGCCGCCCGGCGATCGAACGAACACATACACAACGCCTTGATTCTGGTTAACTCCCACATCGCGTCCGGGTGCGCCGATGATCGCCGTGTCTCCGTCAATCGCGACCGAAGCCCCGAAGTTTTCGATCAACTGCCCGTCGCAGACAGAGAGCAACGCCTCGTGCGTCCAGCCTGCGCCCGTCCAGCGATAAACGTGCGCGGAGCCTTGGCCCGCGTTCGGTCCGATCGTGTCGCCGACAGCGCCGATGAGCATCGTGCCGCCGTCGATCGCGACCGCGCTGCCGAATCCGTTGCCCAAGACGCTGTTGGGTTGCAGCAATTGCACAGGTGTGCATCGCTGGGCCAACGCCGGACGCGTACCGGCCAACACGAGCAGCGCCGCCAACAGCGCCCCCGCGCCCCGCAGGAGCCGTGGAACACCGACCGACCTCCGCGACGAGCCGCAGGAGCCGTGAAACTTGGATGCGTACATGCCGTGTCCCTTTCCAGTGCTGGCGCCATCGCGTTTGACGACACCAACGCAAGCCCCCAAGGCTTCGCGTAGCCGATTGTCGCGTTCTATCCAAGATACCCGCACCCCACACACTCCACAAGACCCAAACCGCGGACAATCGAGTAAATCTCTCACCGCGATCAGCTCGAGCAGCCGGCGATGACCTGATACAACCAAGGCGGTAAACGACCCAAAGCAAAGCCCACCCGGGTATCTGCCCAGCCCGTGCACCCCGCCTCAGTCGTCATCATCATCATCTTGTCGGCGCCCCGCGTCGCCAAGCAACGGGCCGGCACCGCCCGCGCCCCCGCGCGCCACGGGATTGGCAAAGACATTGTCGCGCCCAAGCACCAGCTCGTCGGCAATCTCGATCGCTTCCTTGAAACTCTCCTGCGCTTGCGTCACGTCGAAACTGCCCTGAAGCACCATCCCCCGCTCCAGATGCTCCCACGTCGGCACCGCGTCGCCGCACACCAGAATCGTGCTCCGAGGCCGCGCAATCAACAGCCCCGTCAACCCCGGCGAAACGCCCGGCAGCGGGAACAGATCAACCCCCGGCGCAAGACGATCCGGCGCCGGCTGACAGCGGTGCAGCACCGCAACGTCCAACTCAAGCGCCGCCTTCAGTTCCTCGTCGCCCGCCTCGCTCGCCTCGTGCAAGCGCCGCACCAGCGGCACACCCACACCCTCGCGTTCGGGCGTAGCGATCCACCAGTTCGCCGACTCAAACGCGCTGATCCCACGGCGCGTCTCGGGCCGAAACCCCGTCAAAAACACGTCGGTAATCTGCGAAGCCCTCAGTCCGCTCCGCTCGCCCAGCCGCGCCACCACCGCCGGCCCCGGCAGACCGGGATCGACCAAGATGTTGCGCTTGCCCACGCGAATCAGCGTCGTCGTCGCGTGCCCGGCACGCACCGCCACTTTTTCTTCCCACAGCGGATGCGCACTCAGCGCACCAATGCTCACCACTCGAACCTCAACCGTCCCGCTTCCCACCAGTTTCGACACGGCGCGCCTCCAACCTCTGCGACCACCACCTCACCACACCCGCCCGTTCAGCGTATGACGGGAACTCCGTGCCATCGAAGTCGGCCTTCTCGACTTCGATGCTTCATTTGCTGCTTGGCTGCTTTGCCCACTTTCCGCTTTCACTCTTCCTCCTTCGTGCCCTCGGCAGACCGTCTTTCCACCCACAAACTCCGTGTTATCAGCACCTTACGTTCTGCGATCGACCCATAACTTCGGCCTTGCACACCCCAGAACGCAATCTCACGCCAAAATCCAAACTCGAGTCTAGCGATCGGCGTAACTCGATGTAAACTAACTACTTACGGGGCCAGACCGCTCGATCCCTTTCGCCCGCTTTCGCGGACGAAAAACCCCCGTCTCGTGTCAGGTTCTTCGATCCCCGTGGCGGACGATCGACGAACCAACGCACGAGTCAGGCAGATAGGACCGCTCGGTCTGCCCCTTTGGTTTGGCCACCCCGGTGCTTCGAGCACCGGCTGCAAGGTCTAGTCCGCCTTGCCTGATTCGTCACGTTGCCGTCGGAGTGTGCGCCCGGCGGAAACGTGGCACGGACCAACCGGGACCCGCTCGTCCCGTCAAGCACCCTCCGGCTCACGCTGGAGGGTTCTTGTTTTTACGCGCCTTTTTCGCCGCTCATGGAAGTTTCTTGATCCGCCAAAACCGCTGTTCCGAGGCTCCGTACTCCCCTGCTCAGGCGGTTCACCACCCAGAATCAGTCAAAAATCGGTGTAGGCCTTGATCTGAGATTGCAAGTCCTGTAAAGTACCACCCGTTGTGGGGGTGTGTTTCCCCCCGTTCCCCCAAATCGTCTTTCCGGAATCGGCCGCCGTTGTGGCCGCTGCCGCAGGGAAGACCCTTTGAACCAGAGAGAGAGAGATTTATGCGTTCCAATCTGTTTGTTTGTGCTGCTGCGGTCCTCGCAGCGGCCGCGGGTTCCGCCTCCGCCGAAACCGTCACCTTCTCGGGCCAAGTCCACGGCCAGATCGTGACCAACCAGTTCGCCGCCCAGGGCGTGCTCATCTCGGCGAACAACCCCAACCGTTCGTTCGACCTCGCCGCGATCTTCGACACCACCCAAACCGGCACCGCTGATCCCGACCTTGAGGATCCGTGGAGCGGCGGCAACCTCGCCTCCGACTTCTTGCTTGGCAACGTGCTCATCATCGCCGAGAACAACACCGGCGCTGGCGACGGCGTGCTGGACAACCCCGACGACGAAGCCAACCGTCCTGCTGGCTCGCTCATCTTCGACTTCGCCAGCCCCCAGACCTTCCTCGGCTTTGATCTGGTCGACCTTGAAGGCATCATTCAAGAGTCCAGCAGCATCGAATTCTTCAAGGGTGGTCTCAGCCTCGGCAGCGTCGCTTTTTCACGCTTTGTCACCATCGGCGACCTGCTGTTCGACGGTTCCATCGCCTTCGGCGACAACTCCGCCAACCGCATCTCACCGATCTCCATCAACGTGCTGGGCGGAACTGACTTTGACCGCGCCGTCATCAACCTCGGCGGATCAGCCGCCGTCGACAACATCACCTTCGGCAACAACATCCCGACGCCGGGCTCGGCCCTGCTCGCAGTGCTTGGTTTGGGCGCAGCGGCCCGCCGTCGTCGCAGCCGCTGATCGACGTCGACGCGGCACCAAACCGGTGCGGCAAAGATTTGTCAGCGACAGCAACAAGTCCACAACAGCAACACGCGACAAGACACGCAACAACCGCCCCTCTCGGGCGGTTGTTGTGCCTTTGCAAGCCCGCCGTCTCCCCAGAGCCCAAGCCTTGCGGATCCTCCCCGTCAATCGCCGATAGCAGCAGGTGCCGAGCGCTGTCTTTCACGCCGATGACCCGCGTGAGCGTCCCGGCGGGCCGTCGGAGTCGGCACTTCCATGACCAAATCCAGCGCCAACGCGGCCAGAACGCGCTCCCCTGTGGCTCTCGCCGCGGGCTTGGCCGTC
>JBGSRG010000088.1:0-3262 GCA_041737685.1 Phycisphaerales bacterium
GGGCTCGGCCTTCATTGAATCAAACGCCTGTCGAAGCGAGACTTACCGCTGGCGACGTCGACGGGCGATGAGGCCCGCGCCGGCCATGACCAAGACCGCGCTGCCGGGGGTCGGGATCATCCGCTCAACGGTGAAGAGCCAATCCGTGCTGGTAGCGTGGACGATGCCCTGATCGCGGACGTAACTCATCCAACCCCAACCCGAGACGCCCGCAAAGCCGCGGTGGCCCAGGTCGTTGTTCTCATCGCCCAGTCGGAACGAGAAACCGCCCTGACGCTCGTCAACAAGGTTGATGGTGTCGTTGAGCGGGGTGACGATCGAGCCGCTGTTGGCGTGGTTGGTGGTGTTGACGAGCACGTCGTCATCGCCGCCGGCGAGTTGCACGCCCAGCGTGTAGCTGAACGAAACGGTGTAGATGCCGAGGTACTGGTCGATGGCGTAGCCCGCACCGGTGTCGCGCCCGCCGAAGGCCTGGCCGCTGATGGTGACGACGTTGCCGGTGTAGTTCAACCGGACGTCGGAGACGGGGTTGTTGAAGTCCAGAGTGAAAATGTCGTGGCCGCCCGTGGCGTTGTACAGCTCATCGAATCGAGCGCCGTACTGAGGCGGCTGGGCGTTGCCGTCGGGGTGATTGCGGAGTTGGTACTCGCCCGGGATGATGGTGGCGGCGCTGGCTGAACCGGCCGCGGCGAGGATAAGGCCCGCGCTGAGGGCGCAGACCGACCACGAAGACGCAGAAATACGCATGCTCTCTCTCCAGTAACAAATTCGAGTTGACGGTTCAGGACACGGTTGCTTGCCGGGAGATACCCCCCGATGCGGGGATATTGTTCCACATCAGGAGGCGGTGTCCAGTTGCGGTCCTTGCAAACGGACCAAGTTTACAAGTACTTGATGTTTCAGTGACTTATAAGTCTGGTTGCCGCCCGATAACCGGCGCTTACTTGGGGTTATCGGCCGCAGTCAAAGCGTGAAGGTGCAAGTTGGAAAGGGAACGAGACCGCCCTTAGAAGACCCTGAGCAGAAGTGCCACCGCGAAGCCGACGACCAGCACGCCGACGGTGATGATGATCCAGCGTGCTGGCAGGCCCATGGCCCCGGCGGCGGTAGAGATAGCGTGTCCACAGTGGTAGCAGAGGTCGGTGTCGTCGAAGACCTCTTTGCCGCAGGCGGGGCAGGTCTGGGTGACGTCACCGAAGCGGGCCATGTCATCGTCGCTGGGAAGATCGTCGATTTCGTCTTGGCTGCGCATGGATGATGCCTGACGGGAGGATCGGTCAACCACGTCGCCGGTGCGTCCGGGTGCGCGGATCGAGCGGCGGTCGGGGTCGGAGCGATCGGGTGGTGGTGTTGGCGGGTGAGAAGTGGGCATGGCTTGGCTGGGGGAGGGTAGAGGAGGCACGGGGCATGAGGCACTAGGGAGACGCAGAAGGCACTCGGCAATGACCGGGAAGGGGTGCCTGGCGGAGGGTGGCGGGTTGGATCAGCGTAAAGATTTTCTCATCGGAGCGCGCACGCTCGGGCCGACTTGAACGTATTGCTCATTGGCCGAGCGTGTCCTTGCTGCACGCTTACCCGCGAGAGGGATCGTCTTGACGATCCACAACGACTGCGCAGGCCCTTGTTTCCACGCTCTCCCTGTGGGTTCAAGGGCTTGTCGCTTTTTCGGGCGCGGTGGGCTTGGGCTGGGCACGGGCTGAGCATGGACGCGGGGTGCGCGAAGTCCGACCGATTGCGAGATCGGTTTGCGATCCGTCGGAAATGGACCCGCGCGCGGTTGGTGTTGGTACCATCGCCTTATGAACATGCCACAACAGGGTCGGGGACCGGTTTGTCAGAGTTCGGGACATCGGAACCTCTCCGTTCCGTCGTGGCTGGGCGGCGGGCCGGTGTTGATCGCGAGCGGGCTGGTTGTGGCGATTGCCGGGTTGATGAGTGTGGGTGGATGCTCGAACAAAGTCTGCACGGGCTTTGAGGCTCCGGCGCGCCCGAGCGATGGGCTGCAACAGGTGGCTGACTTTGGCACCAATCAGGTGACGGGTGTGGCGGTGTCGTCGGCGGGTCGAGTGTTTGTGAACTTTCCGGATTGGAGCGGGCTAAGCGGCGTGAAGTCGGCCATGGCCGTGGGCGAGGTGATGCCCGACGGTTCGGTGCTGCCCTATCCGGATCTGGACTGGAACGGACTGGCAGAGTCGGGCGGTTTGATGGCCGCGTCGAGCGGCGATGCGTTTGTGGCCCAGCCGCGGAACAGCGGCGTAGCGATGCGCGACGAAGGATCGGAATCGCTGTTTGAGGATGAACTGGACCGGCCCGAGCCGGGCATCTTGCCGGGCGATCGGCTGGTGTGTGTGCAGTCGGTGTATGTTGATGCGAGAGATCGGTTGTGGATTCTGGACACGGCCAGCCCGAGCTTTGCGGGCGTGCAGTATGTGGGTGGCGGTCCCAAGTTGGTGGAGGTTGATCTGCGCACCAACAGCGTGGCGCGGGTGATTCGCTTTGACACCAACGTGGCGCCGTTTGGCGCCTATCTGAACGATGTTCGTGTGGACACCGCCGACGAGGTAGCGTTTATCAGCGACTCCGGTTTGGGAGCGATCGTGGTGGTTGATCTGGTGTCGCAGAAGTCGCGGCGATTGTTGAACCAGGACCCCACGACCAAGGCCGATCCGACGTTGCTGCCGATGATCGGCGGTCGGCCGTTCTTGTCTGCCGAGACGGGCAAGGTGCCGCAGATTCATTCTGATGGCCTTGCGCTGGACACCAAGAACAAGATTCTTTATTGGCAGTCGCTGACGGGAGATCGGCTCTTCGGCGTGGACTCGCGGATTCTATCGAGCCGCACGGTTCCGGCGTGGCAGGTTGCAAACTCGGTGCGCGAGCTGGGCACAACGTGCGTCAGCGACGGCATGCTGTGCGATTCGTTTGGCGACATCTACTTCACGTCGCTGGAGCTGAACGCGGTGACGCGATTGCAGGGCGGCGACGCGCGGCGAGCGCTCAGCAGCGGGAACAAACAGGACTGGCGGAACAGTCTGCGGATCGTTGGGCAGAGCCCGCGGCTGGGCTGGCCGGATTCGATGTCGATCGGCCCGGTTGGGCCGACGGGGCCGCAGGGCACACGCCAGCCGGGGGGCGAATGGCTGTACGTGACGACGAGCCAGATTCATCGGATGCCGGCGTATGGTGGTTCGGGAGCCCAGCGCTCCGAAGCGTCGAACGGAGCCGCGAGCGATTCGATGGGGTACGCGCTGTATCGAATCAA
>JBGSRG010000136.1:0-2840 GCA_041737685.1 Phycisphaerales bacterium
CGCGGCCTCTCCGCCCGCCACAGCGCTGTCCCCCTCGCTCGCACCCAGCCCCCAAGCGCCGCTCGCCCCGCCCCCCACCACGCCAGACACCGGCGGAAACACGTCCAGACTCCCGCCGCGAAGCGAGTAATCTCCCGGCTCTTCCACCGCATCAACCCGGCTGTAACCCGCCCGATCGAGCCACACCAACAAACCAGCCGCGCCACCCAGCGCCACACGATCGCCGACGCTCACCGTCCGCGTCACCGATCCCAACAGTTCCGGCCCCGGCACCGTCTGCATCAGCGCATGGATCGGGCACACCAATACGTCCGGCGGCCAGGCGCCCACGGCGCTCTGCGACGTGCCAGCCTCAACACCGGCCTCGTCCCTCAGCCCTCTTGTTTGTAACGCCCGCACCAGCCGAATGCGCGCCGCGAGCAAGTCCGCAGAGGCTCCGCTCTCGCCCGGCAGTGTCTCGAGCGCTGGAAACGTCGCGACGCTCACGCCATGCGCTTCAAGTTCGGCCGCGCACTCATCGGCCTCGTCAAGATGCCCCACCACCAGCACCACCGTGCGGCCAACGCTCCGCGCAAGCGCCGCCGAAACGAACGAAGCGCTCGAACCATGACTGCCCCTGGCTTCCAGAAACCGGTGAGTTCGCGGCGAACCAATCGCTCGCTTGGCCTGCTCGGCCAACGCGATCACGGCGGGCGAAGTTTGGAGCCGAGCGATCAGGTCCATGAGCACGAATGCAGAAGACGATGAAGCGATGAAGCGATGGGCAGATGGGGCTGAGGCGAATGGGCAGCAGAAGCGATCGGGAACGGTGTGAGAACGGATGCCGTTGCAAAGCCGCCGCACAAAGCGTCCGTGTGGTCGGGCAACCTTAGAAGCGTCCGGTCGCTCGCCGCAAGAATGTAGACCGTTGTCGTCTACTTGCCAGCGGCGAGCTGTTCGACTTCAACCCCCGCAAGACCGCTCGCAACGCCCTTCTTCCAACTTTCAGCGAGCCTCGCCGGTGGCCAGCGGCTCAACCGCGACCGACACCGTGAGGTGTTGCCGCAGCCGTTCCACCGTCTTCGGCCCGATGCCCACAACTCGGTCCAGCGCCTCAACCGATCCAAACGCTCCGTTCCGTGTGCGATCCTCAACAATCGCTCTGGCCTTTGCTGGCCCGATGCCCGGCAGCATCTCCAACTGCGCGGCCGTGGCGCTGTTCAGGTCGATCCGCAGCCGGCCACTCGGCCCGCCACTCAACCCATCGCTCGACCCCGCGCCCAACCCGGTGCCCCACCCCGCCTCACCCAGACTCGATACACCAAGTTGGACCTTTGACCACGTCGTTCCAACCGGCGGGACCGGACCACCTGTCGCGAACGCCGCCGCTCTGCGCGAAGGCACATCCGACTGACCGCTCCACGCTGCGCCCCGTGACGCAAACCCATAGACCATCGCAGCAAGGGCACCCACCATCAGCACCATCGACCCTGCTACACGAGCCGCCGGCGCAGAACCGCCATCCGGCACAGCCGATTTGAGCGCACGAACTGGTTGCAGATCCACACTCATGGCCAGAGAGTGTACAAGTCGTTCCCGGCCGCACAAGGCCCATGTTGGTTCGAGATGCTAACAACTCAACCCAGCGATTGCGGCACAGGTCGATCAGGCAAGCCTAGCGGCGAGGCCTTGGCCTTCACCGACTGTCGAATCTCCGCCAGCCGCCACAGCGCCGGCTTGGCCTGTCCCGAGCCGTCGATCAACCCATTGAACGTCGCATCCGAAGGCTTGCCCGCCGCCGACTGTGGGTTCGGGTGGCCCGCCGGGGCCTGCACCGCGGTATCAAACAGTTCATGCCAGCAGATCGAGTGCACAAACGGCTTGCTCACCGCGACCGCCATCGCCCGGGTCATCCAATCCGCTTGGCTCTGCGTGTTCCACGCCTGCCGGTAGTACCCAGGATCCATCTCGCCATTCAGCCCCAGCGCTTCGGGGTCCGGCCCGCGAGAGGGCACACTCACCGCCGAGAGCGCCAGCGGTCGCTCCAGCGCCGCATACCGATCAAGCAGCGCAGACAGCAGCGTCATGTCGCGTGTGCTCTGTCCCGGCTGAGGCTGGCCCATCTCAATCCGCAGCGCCAGCAGGTCCGGATTGATGCCCGCTTGCAGCACCATCTCGGCGTACAGCAGCGGCGGGATCGACCTTGACGACCGCGCAACATACTCGCCCCACGGCTGGTCGATCTGCACCTGCACCTTCGCGCTCGGCTGCAGTTTGCGAACCACCATCACCGCCAGCCGTGTCAGGTCCATCACCTGCTCAAACGACAGCGCAAAGTTGCCCGCGACGTGCAAACCCGAGCACACCGTCCATGTGCCCACCGTGCGCCGATATCGCGTCACCAGATTCTTGACGTGCTCGTACACCAGTTCGCGCAGCGTCTCGTAATCATGCTCCCAGATATACAACCAGTCCGGCACGCAGTCACGCCGAAGTTCGACCAGCGGCCCGCCCACGATCGGCAGCCTCGCCGTGCGCACCGCCCACTCGATCCACCGATCCGTCGTGCCAAAGAGGTACTTGCCCTCGGTCGGCTCCATGTCGATCCACCGCATCGGCATGCACACAAAGTCGCTGCTCAGTGTCACGGCTTTGGTCAGCGAAGGCGAGAACGACGACGGATCAACGCACACGCCGATCTGTGCCGGCGTCGGCAGAATCACCCCCACGTTGCCGATCAGCGCATTGCGAGACTGCGACGCCTCGTGATCCGTCAAGGCGTTCGGCGGCGTGGCGATCTTCGCCGCCGCGGTCGCCAGTTCGCCGCTGGCCCGTCGCCCAAACTGCCGGTCGGCGTGCGA
>JBGSRG010000151.1:0-3997 GCA_041737685.1 Phycisphaerales bacterium
GTCAGAACACCGCGCCGGACGCCAGCGCCAAGCCGCGCTCGGCCAAGCCCACCCCGCTGACCGCTCAGCCCGCCGCCGCATCAGCCTCCATAATCGACACTACGCAGGTCACAGCCTCCGCCAGTGCCGTCAATCTCACGAACACGCCCACTGTCGATCCTGAGCATGACATCGATCCGGACTCGTTTCTGGTTGAAGTCGGTCGCTTCTACCTCGTTGGTCCACGACAACTCGCAGGTAAAGCACGAGCTGGCAAGCAACGCAACAGCAAGTAGAACGCGCCACCCAGCGAATCGCCACCTACCAATCAATCTCTACCGGCTCATCTGCTCCGGCCGATCGACACCACGCGCCCGCTGATACGCTCCTTCCATGAGCGATGAATCACGAACCACCCGCGCGCCAGGTTCCCCCCAAGCCGACTCAATGTCCCATGCCAACTTCGCCGATCTCGCCAACCTCGACCCCAACGCCGCCGCAGCGCCGGGTTCGGGCATCTTCGGCCTGCCCTTCACTCGCGATCAGGCACACCTGATCCTCGTGCCCTGCCCCTTTGACGCGACCACGTCCTACGGCGGCGGCGCATCATCGGGCCCCGCCGCCATTCTCGCCGCGTCGCACCAGGTCGATCTGCTCGACCACCACTTCGGTGACGTCTACGCCCGTGGCATCCACATGCTCGAAATCCCCGAGGCCATCGCCGAAGTCTCGCGTACAGCGCGATCGCTCGCAGAACCCATCATCGCTCGCGGCGGTGCAGCAACCACTGATTCCGATTCTCCATCAGGCAACGCGAGCGCAGACGACGATCGTCGAACGCTCGCAAAGATCGAAGACGCTTGCCGCATCTGCAACGAATACACCCACGACGAGTTCACGCGAATCCTGCGATCGGGCAAGGTGCCGGGCCTCGTCGGCGGCGACCACTCAACCCCCTACGGTGCTATTCAGGCCTGCAGCCAGCACGTCAAGCACCTTGCCGAACACTGCGACAAGGACGCTGAGGCCGGGCTGGGCATCCTCCACCTCGACGCGCACTTTGATCTGCGCCACGCCTTCGAGGGCTTCCGATTCTCCCACGCATCCATCATGCGAAACGTACTCGACGACATGCCCGGCGTGAGCAAACTCGTCTCCGTCGGCATCCGCGACTATTGCCGCGAAGAACTCGAGTATGCCACCGACCACGCCGATCGAGTCATCGCACGCTATGACGCAGAGCTCTGCGAACTCGTGTGGGCCGGCCACGCCTGGCCCTTGCTGGCCGAGTCGATCATCCGCGACCTGCCCGCCTGCGTCTATGTCTCGTTCGACATCGACGTGCTCGATCCTTCGCTCTGCCCGAACACCGGCACCCCCGTGCCCGGCGGGCTGAACTTCAATCAAGTCGCCGTGCTGCTGCTCGCCCTCAAACGTTCCGGCAAACGCATCATCGGCTTCGACCTCAACGAGGTCTGTCCGCCAACACCGGCCACCGCCGACGAGCAAGCATCCGAGTGGGACGCCAACGTCGGGGCACGCGTGCTCTACAAACTCTGCGGGGCAGCGATGCTCTGAGCGGGCAACGCCCACACAGAGCAACAGACTTCTGAGTCCTCACCCCCGAGTTGGTCGTTCCGATCGCAGGCCCTACGCTTGCCGCGAACGCACTCCGGGACAATCCCGTCGACGCATGCACCCCGTTTCCTCGCCTCAATCGCTTCATTTCCCAAACGCTCCCCGCACCGGAACGCCCAACATGACCGACGCCGCAACGCACGTCACCCTTCCCGCCGACAGCAACCAAGCGCTCGGCATCGCCAACTACGCGCTGAACTTCATGTGGGCCAAGCCCGGCCAGGCTACCGGCGGCGCTGAGCCAGACAAGTCCGTGCTCGATCGAACAGAACTCTTCTTCGCCGACGCTTGCCTCTGCGGCGTCTCAGCGCTCGCGCTCGGCACCAACGCACCCAATCTCTTGCGAGCCGAAGCGCTCACCTATCCCGCCCCGGTCGTCGGCTACGGATCGTTCGGCGCGGGCGGCGGTGGGAGTGGGGGGGGAGGTAGAGGGGCCAAGCGAAACGGCGCAACCCTCTTCGGTTCAACCCAGCCCGTCATGCCCGAGAAGGCCGTCGTCGCCAACGCCTCGGCCGTCCGCGAATGGGACTCCAACGGAACCAACTTCGGCTTCAACCCGCGTCTGGGCCACACCGCAGGCGAGTTCGGCCACAACGACTTCTACGCCGTGCCCATCGCCGCCGCGCAGATGATGTCCATGAACGGTGCCTTCGCCCTCCGCGGCATGGTCCTGCTCGACGAAATCCGCGGCCGCCTCGCCGAGGTCTTCAGCCTCAAGAGTTACAAGATTGATCACGTCGTCCACGGCGCCATCGCCTCCGCCGCGACCTTTGGCGCCATGCTCAGAGCAACCCCCGAGCAGATCGAGAGCGCCATCGGCATGGTCGTGGCCCACTCCATCCCCTTCCGTGCCATCCGCGCTGGAAAGCAACTCAGCGATTCCAAGGGCGCTTCGGCCGCCATCAGCACCGAGGCTGCAATCCTCGCCACCCGCCGATCCATGGCCGGATTCCTCGGTCCACGCGACATCTTCCGCAACCCCGAAGCCATCTTCCGCATCTTCGAAGGTCCGGGACAGATGTTCCAGAAGGTCGGCACCAAGCCGGGTGGCACAGGCGCGCCGCCTGTGCAAAGCACCCGCGATGCCTCACCCTTTGACCTGGTCCTCGCTCGCGCCGGAAACGACTTCGCCGTCATGGGCATGCACTTCAAACTCGGGCTCTACGAGCACCAGTCCGCCGGTGCGCTCCAGGGCCTCATCGACCTCATCGCGGCCAACCCCCACCTCCTAAACGCCCACGGCGACCACATCCGTTCCATGGTCGTCACCGCCTACGAGCCCGCCTTCGGAATCATCGGCGACCCCGCAAAACGCGACCCGAAGACCCGCCAGTCCGCCGACCACTCCATGCTCTACCTCGTCTGTACCAAACTCCGCAAAGCGCTCGAACTCGGAAAGACCGGCGGCGGCAAGGGCGGCACCGATTCGTGGAAGCAACTCATGATGATGCCACACGACTTCGCGCCAGAGGCCATCACCCACCCGCTCACACGCAAACTCATGGCCAAAATGACCTTCGAGCACGGCGGCGACGACTACGACCGCCGCTATCCAGACGGCATCCCCACCTCCATCCGCATCACCGACGATCAGAACCAAACCCACGACTCGGGTCTGGTCATGTACCCCGCCGGCCACGCTCGCAACACCGCCGCAGACCTGCACTCAATCCTCGAACACAAGTTCGATCTGCTCGCGCGGCTCACCGTCGCCGGATCGCTCGACGCCGACCGTCGTCAGGCCAAATCTTTGAGCGAGCGATTCATGAAAGTCGGCTCGCGCTCCGCGGCCGACGTCTGGTCGATCAACGACTTCAAACTGCCCCTGCACGGCAAGTTTGACTGACCTAGCCCGAGCGACCGGATCCAATTCGCCCGCTCCATACGCCCATCCACTCAGCACCGCAGTCCCGCTGCTGCCATCCCTACGCCTTGCCCTTCACCCTGACCTTCGCCGCCTCACGCGCAGCCTCGGCCAACGCCTGATGCAACTTCTCGTGGTCCGGCACCGTCTCCAGCCGGTCCATCAGCGCATCGACGCGAGCGTGTACCGATGCGCTCGCCGAAATGCCCGTCAGCGCCTCATCGCCCAGCGACTCATTCGCCGCTACGAACCACTTCGCCGACGGTACCAGCGTCAAAACAAACGCCGGTTCAACTTCCGCTTGCGCCTTCGTCCCCTTCCCACCCGCATTCTTCACCGCCGCCGCCTTGCCGACTTTCTTCCCAATCCGCGTCGGCTTCACGGCCTCCGAATCCCTCGTCTCCCCCGGCGCCGTTGGCGGCTTTACCTTCGCTCGCACCGTGATCGGCCCCACCGAAACCACCGGCCACAAGCCCGCCTGCGTGGTCGGTTCACGCACCACAACCACCACCGGCA
>JBGSRG010000167.1:0-1810 GCA_041737685.1 Phycisphaerales bacterium
GTTCGGCGCCGAACCTCCCGGCTTGGCGCTGATCGTCAGCACGACCTTTCGTGCGCGGCGTCCGCGTGCGCTGCCCTTGCGGCCAATCAATCGCCCCCACGGGATCAATCCCTTGGTCAGCCACCACGCGGCGAGCAAGCCCGCCGCAGTCGCCGCCCAGAACTGCCAGTCGTTGATCGGGAACGTCATGTCAATTGATTAAAGGAGTTCATGCCGTTCAAGTCCGGAACCTGCGCTGTCACCCAAGCCCAGCGACCGCCCCCCTTTTCGTTCCGCGCTCAGAAGGCGAAGAACGGACTCTGTCAAAGGCGGTGACACGGGCGCCTCAAACGCACAAACGTCCCGGTTCCTCATGCCCAGTGCCTTCTTCCAAGAGCCTTCCACCTACCTACCCAGCCAACCAGTACGCCACCAGCGCTGCTACATACGCCACGCTCGACATCCACACAAACTGCAACGCCGCCCACTTCCAGTGACCCGACTCTCGCGCCGTCACCGCCAGCGTCGGCAAACACTGCATCGCCAGCACAAAGAAGACCAGCAGACTCACCTGCACCGGGCGCGTGAACACCGGCGTTTGGCCGTCGTCACGCTTGGCCGTTCGCATGTTCTCGACCAGCCCCTCATCGCGTGCGTCGTCGCGCTCCTGCCCCGAGATCACCACCGACATCGTGCCCACAAACACCTCTCGCGCTGCGAAACTCGCCATCACGCCCACGCACACCCGCCAATCCCAGTCCATGGGTGAGAAGACCGGCTGCACAAACTTGCCGATCCGGCCCGTGAACGACCGCGCCTGCTGGTGCCGGGCCTCGATTCCGTCGGCCTCAGCATCGAGCTCATCGAGCCTATCCCAGGCCTCGAAACCGTAAACGGTCTCTCCTGCTTCATTGACCGCCGAGACATGCCCCGGACGGGGTCCGATCTGCGACCGAAGTTCTTCTGCTGCTGCACGGATTCGCACCGCTTCCGCCGGCGGCTCCACTCTCGGATACGCCCCAAGCCACCACAGCACGATCGAAATCGCCAAGATCATCGAGCCCGCATTGCGCAGAAAGAACTTCGACCGGTCGTACGTCGTCAGCAGCGCCGTGCGCACGCTCGGTGCCTTGTACCCCGGCAGTTCCATCGCCATCGGCCGTGCGTGCCCACGGAGAATCGTCCGGCGTGCCAGCAGCGAACTCAGCACGCCCGCAACCATGCCCAGCGCATAGCAACCCACAAACGCCAGCGCCGCGTAACCGGGCGAACCCACAAACAGCAAACTCGTCAGCAAGATGTACACCGGAAGCCGCGCTGAACACGACATAAACGGTGCAACCAAGATCGCCGCCAGCCGCTGCCGCGGATCCGGGATTGACCGTGTCGCCATGATGCCCGGCAATGCGCACGCGTGGCTCGAAAGCAGCGGCACAAACGCGTGCCCCGGCAGTCCAAAGGGCCTCAGCAGCCGATCCATCAAAAACGCCGCTCGCGCCAGATAGCCCGTGTCCTCCAGCAGCGAAATCAGAAAGAAAAGCAGCGCGATCTGCGGCAGAAAGACCAGCGTCGCCCCCACGCCCGCCACCACACCGCCCGAAAGTAGGTCCGACAGAATCCCCTCGCCAAGGGCCATCTTTACCACAGCTGAGAGCCGTCCGAACACATTCTCGATCCAGCCCATCGGATACTGCGCCAGCGTGAAGAGCACATAGAACAGCCCCGTCATCACGCCCAGAAACACCGCCGCACCCAGCACCGGATGAAGCAGCACCCGGTCCATTCGGTCGCTCGTGTTCTCCCGCAGTCCATAGCCGGGCGAAGGCTCGCG
>JBGSRG010000181.1:0-6056 GCA_041737685.1 Phycisphaerales bacterium
ATCGGCGAGCGACCCGGCGAGTGCCGATCGCATCAGCGACTTCCGAGTGCTCCCGCCCAATCAGCACCAGATCGCACCGCTCCCGTTCACGGTCAAGTGCCGGATCCTCCGCATGGACCGGGTCGTCACCGCCATTTCCCGGACGTTGCCGCCCATTTCGCCGTGCGCCCGTCCCTGGCCGGATATCTTGCCCCGCTCGCCTCGCCCTGCCCGCCGGACCTGCGTCGGGCCTTGGATGCGCGCTACGCCGCAACCTCCTGGCCCGAGGCCCTGGCCGATACCCCGGGTAGCGCACCTCTCGCAACGCCCGCATCTCCCCTTCGCCCGCATTCAGCACCGTCGCCAGCAGCGACTGCATCTGGGCCTCGCTCAGCGCGTCCAGCCCGTACACCGCCTGCTCTTCGCGCAGGTCCAGTTCACACCCTTCCAGTCCCCTCGCCAGCACGTCAATGACCTCGTTCCATGCCCACACGCCCCAAGCGTATCGGGGCAGATCAAGCCCAAGCAGCTCGCACCGGGTCCGACTTTGCGGTATCTTGACCCATCCGACCGACGGTGGACGCGGGGAGAGCAATTGACTCGTCCGCCACTCGGCGATCTTGGAGAGCATCGGCATGCACGGAATCTGGGAAACCATTGGCCCTGTCTTGGACGCCATCAACGGCGTGCTCTGGCATGACTTCTCGCTCTACACACTGCTCATCGTGGGCATCCTCTTCACGGTCTGGACCCGATTTGGGCAGTACCGAGCGCTCACACACGGTCTGCGTGTCATCCGCGGCGCCTATTCCAGGCCGGGCGACCCCGGTGCGATCAACCACTTTCAGGCCCTCTCCACGGCGCTCTCAGGCACCGTGGGCCTGGGCAACATCGCCGGCGTTGCCGTCGCCGTTTCGCTCGGCGGGCCGGGCGCGGTCTTCTGGATGTGGGTCGTCGGCTTGCTCGGCATGGCCATCAAGACCACCGAGGTCACACAGACAATGCTCTTTCGCGATCTGCGCGACCCCAACAACCCCCTCGGCGGTCCCATGGTCGTCGCACGCGAGGGCTTCAAGAAGTTCGGCATGGGCCGCTTGGGCTGGGCCGTGGGCGCCATCTTCTGCGTCACGCTCATCATCTCCACACTCACCGGCGGCAACATCTTCCAGGCCTGGTCCGTCGCCGAGATCACCACGGCCTACTTCCCAACAGTGCCCGGATATGTCACCGGCATCATCATGACCGTTGTCGTCGCACTGGTCATCATCGGCGGCATCAAGCGCATCGGCTCGGTCACAGGCCGCTTGGTGCCCATCATGTGCGCGGTCTATCTCATCGCCGCGCTCATCGTGCTTGCGATGAACTTCGGCGCGATCCCAGGCATGCTCCGCATGATCGTGGTCAGCGCGCTTCCTGACTTCCTCGGCGGTCAGGCCGCCGCGCCGGAACAGGCATTCCTAGGCGGCACTTTCGGCTACGCCTTTCTCTGGGGTATGAAGCGAGCCTTGTTCTCCAACGAGGCGGGGCAAGGCTCATCGCCCATCGCTCACGCCGCGGCCCGCACCGACGAGCCTGTCCGCGAGGGCATCGTTGCGGGCCTCGAACCCTTCATCGACACCATCATCGTCTGCACGCTCACGGCGCTGGTCATTCTCTCGACCGGCGCGTGGAACCGTTCCGCCGCTGCGGAGTTCGCTCAGCCTTACACCATGACACTGACCGAGCAGCCACTCGCCACATTGGATGCGTCACCCACGCTCACGTTGGTTGACCAGCAGCACCGTGTCGAACCAATCTCGCTCGCCTCAGCCACCGCTTCAGAACTTCGCGATCGCAAGCAAGGCAAGGGCTTTGTGCTGGTTGTCGCTCAGACCGAGAAGGGCCGACGCCGCATCTCCGTGTCCGGCCAACTCAAAGAAGATGGCCGGCTCGTCTTTGATCCGGTCACCATCGTCGGAACCCCCGTCGAGGTTCTGCCGCAGGTCTATCCCGGCAACGTCGCGATCTGGCGTCCGACCATCAACGCTGTGCCACCCAAGAACAGCGCAGAAGAGCGCGTCAGCAACGCTTGGCGGGCCAAGGACGGTGTCTTCATCATTGTGGCCGACGACTTTGACTCCAAGACCGGTCGTGATCTTCACAAACTCACCGGCAAGATCGAAGCAGATGCGAGCGGCGCACTGGCCGTCGTCTGGGACAACTATCCATCAGCCACAGAGCCGTTCGTCGAGAATCGCGACCTGCACCTGAACTTGCTCGGCCCCGCACTCACCGGCTACGCCTTCGACCGCGCCATTCCCAACCTGGGCAAGTGGGTGGTCACCATCGCCGCGTGGCTTTTCGCCATCTCGACCATCATTTCTTGGTCGTACTACGGCCAGCAGGGCGTGATCTACCTGTTCGGCCAATGGTCTGTTCTGCCCTACAAAGTGCTCTACTGCCTCGCCATCTTCGTCTCCACACTTGGCTTCATCCGCACCGACGCTCAACTCGACGCCATCTCAGCGCTCGGAACCGGCGTCATGCTCTTCGCCAATATCCCCATCATGCTGATCTTCTCCAAGACCGCGATGAACGCCTACCACCGCTACATCGCCCGACTTGATCGCGGCGAGTTTGTGCCCCACACACCCCCGCCCATCGGCGATCTGGTCGAACGTAAGGACTAAGCCGACGCGCTCAATCTGCGAGCGGAGCAGCGAATCCCGGGCTTCTCGCAAGCCGTTGCCCCGGTGATTACGACCATCGCGGAACCCCGCGTGCAGAGTGTCTTATCGACTGTTCGTGGCAAGCCCAACTTGCTCGCGACCGCTCCAGAGCGCGCGATCACGTTCTCGCGTCGGTGCCCGCAGCGCTCTCTGAGGCAACTCCGTCCAGAATCTCCGCGATCCGGGCGATCAGTTCTCGCGCGCTCAAATCGCCGCTCGCGTTCGACCGCTTCCACGCCGTCCACATTGTCAGCGGCACAAACGGCACAGTCATTGGCAGATACCACATCCAAGTCGCAAAGTCGTAACCCGCCCAATACGTCCGCAGCAGCGAATCGGTCAGCGTGATGCCCGGCCACACCGTCGCGACCAGCGCCACCGCCACCAGCAGCGGCACACGCGGCTTGATCCGCCGCTCAAACCGCAACACGCTTCCATCAGCCGGCTCGCCGGCGTTGGCCGCTCTCGCCCAGACCAGAAGCACACTCTCAAACGGCACTCCAAAGTCGCTCAGCCGTCCGATCTCGACAGGCTCGCCATGACTGCCACGTCTGCCGTGCTCGCCAGTCTCCGTCGCCATCCAGCCCGCCAGCCGACCCCGACGCGCCTCGGCATCGAGCCTTTCCACCACCTCGCTCAGCGCAACCGCCGACCGCACACTGGGCAGAGCGTGCGATTCGGCCTGTTGCTGTAATGCGAGCTTGCTCATGCTTCAGTCAAACCCGCCCGCGCTCGGACCGGTCCCTTCCTGAACCCACCGCGCCGATCAGTGCAAGTCCAACACCCTCAGATTATCGGCTGCTTCGTCCCGCCGCAACGCACCGGCCCCACCACGCCGCGGCGTACGCTGCTCATCGGCAAGGCCGCCGAACAGACCACCCAGTTTGACTGGCACGGATGCTGCTTCAGACCGCTCAGACGGCCATGCCAGCACATTCGTTACAACCCCGGCTCAGATTGGTCAACACCGACGTTGCCGACGGCCCACAACCGTTGCGTGCGGGCACCACGCCCAACGCCCTGTCATCGCGCTCCGAACGGCCCACGCCCACGCCCACGCCCCCAGCCGACCGCCGGGTGGCGATCCACCACGCCCCCGCTCAAGGTTTCCCCGTTCTTCCCCCTCGGCCCGCTCGTTTGCAGGCCGAACCCTCCTCCAACCAGATCTTCGCCCGCGCGGCCGCACTCTCACTTGAGCATGGCCGTGCCGCAGTGCTCACTCCAGAACGTCGCGCCCGGCTCATGCGCCTGGCACAGTCACTCAACCTCCGATCCTTCGAGGCCTCGCTCACCATCGCCTTAGCGCAAGACGCCGCTCGCCACGGTGCCGACCCATCAGCCCCAGTCGCACCAGCCCCTCTGTCTTCGCACGCCCCGTACGCTCGCCTCTCCATCCACTCCGCCGGGCTCCCAGCCCACGCGAGGAGCACCCACGGCACACCGGATCAGGCGTGGACGAGCCAGACGACCCGATCAACCCTGACGACTCGCGAAATCAACCAGCCCACCGCCCACTGGAAAGGCGCCCTCACCGTCGCCACAGCGCTCGGTGTCTGCTGGGCCTTTGTCATCCTCGGCTGGTTGCTCAGGTAGCCCGCCCGCGTGCAACAAGCGTCCACACACTCGCCTCACGGCACAATCTTGAACAACCGGCCACCCTTGTGGTCGCAAATGTACAACTCGCCCTCGCGGTCCCGTCCAAACGACGATACCGCCAACTCAACGTTTTTGCGACCACCAAACGCCGGCGCAAACGCCTCGGTGTGATCCACCACCGAATACGCCTTCCCGCTCGGCGTCAACTCGAACGATGAGATCGTCCCCATCATGAACTCCGAGAAAATGTACCGATCGCGCAGCGCCCTCACCTTCTTGCCCTCATAGAAAAACCCGCCCGTGATCGAGCCGCCAGAAATCGCGCCGCCCGGCACGTGCTTATACGAGTAAATCGGCTTCACAAACTCCGGCGCCGCTTCTGTTCCTTCGCCCTCGCCCTCCTGCTTCTCACTGCGCCGCTTGCGAGTCTTGAACGGCTCCGGTCCCTCCATGACATTCCAGCCATAGTTCTCGCCGCCCTTCGAGTCCGCAGGCTGCAACAGAACCCACTCCCACAAGTTCTGCCCAACATCCGCGATCCACATCCGCCCCTTCGAGTCAAACTCAAACCGCCACGGATTCCGAACGCCATACGCCCAGATTTCCGGCTTCGCGCCCTCCTTGCCCACAAACGGGTTGTCCTCGGGCACCACATACTTCTGGCCCTCTGCTGGCTGCGTCGTCACATCGATCCGCAGCATCTTGCCAAGATGCGCACCCAGATTCTGCCCGTTGCCCTTCGGGTCGTTCGCCGAGCCGCCGTCGCCCATGCCGATGTACAGCATCCCATCCGCACCAAACCGGATGCAGCCGCCGTTGTGATTGCCAAACGGCTGATCGACCTCCAGCAGCACATCCTCCGAATCCATATCTGCGGCGTGCGCATCCAACGCAACAAAGCGCGACACGTGCGTGTCCCCCTTGGCGTTGGTGTAGTTCACATAGAACCGCTTGTTCTTGGCATAACCAGGATCAAACGCCATCCCCAGCAATCCCTGCTCCCATCCCCGATCCGTAAACCGCTCCTTGGCGAGCTGCAAAAAGGGCTCGTCCAGCAGTTTGCCCTTCTCAACCACCCGAATCGCGCCCGTCTGCTCGACCACATAAAAGCGGTCCATCGACGTCGGGTCCGGTTGAAAGTCCAGAGGCTTGCTCAGCCCGCTCACCACCACCTCCGCCCGCTGCCCAAGCGCTCCAGTCGAGAGCGCACCAACGGCCAGCGCAAGCACCATGCACGAACGTCGCAGAGTGTCATTCATTCCAAACTCTAGCCCTCCCCGCTGAAACCACCCATCAGGCGTGCGTTCCCGCCCTCAACCGCAGCTTCAGGCAACTCCGTCATACCATTGGCTCATGGCCGACAACGGTGTCCGCGTTTCGAGCTTCACACTCCAATCGCTCACGCGATCGGCGCTCGCTCCAGATGCGCTCCCGTTCGCCTGTCTCACTTGCTACGACGCCACCACCGCCCGCTGGCTCGCACGCGCGGGCGTGCCTCTGCTCCTTGTCGGCGATACCGCCGCGGAGGTCATCCTCGGCTTGCCCCGCACCATCGACATGCCCATTGACGTGCTCGTGGCCCTTACCGCCGCCGTCAAGCGAGGCGCTCCGGGCAGCGTCGTCATGGCCGATATGCCCTTCCTCTCCTATCAGGCCGACGATGCCGAGGGTGTTCGTAACGCCGGTCGCTTCGTCCGCGAGGGCCTCGCCGACATCGTCAAAGTTGAGGCCGACGCGACCTTCGCCCCGCTCGTGGCCCAACTCACCCGCGCT
>JBGSRG010000203.1:0-2101 GCA_041737685.1 Phycisphaerales bacterium
CGGAGCGATGTCCGGTGTGTGGGCAGCGGCGGCGGCGATTTTTGTGAGAACCTCGATTGCTGGCGGCGTTAGCACTTGCTGCGCCGAGCGAGGAGGCGCGAGAGACGTAGTCGATTCGGCAATGAGATTGGTCAGATTCGGGGCGACTGGTTCGGTGATCGATCCGATGGCTGGTTTGTTGGCGGGCTTGGCGGGGGGCTTGGCGGGGGGCTTGGTCGCCGCTGTCACTGCTGGAGTCGCCGACTCTGCACGATTGAGCGCTGTGTTTCGCGGGTTGTCGGGCCGACGGCGCGTCGAGCAGACCAGAACCGGTCGCGAACTGATCGGCTTGGCTGCTATCGGTACCGCGGCAGGAGTTGAAGCCGGAACGCCATCAACCGTTCGCGGAGTCGTTTGCACAAGCGGCGTCTGCCTCGCCGGGATTCGCGACGAAGGACTTGGTGTCTGAGGGCGTTGGTGGCTTGACGTGGACGGCATGATCGCGCTGCTGCGGAAGACGATCGGGCAACGGGTGCCCGCACTCGGGACACCTGCTGGTTTGCGGACCCAGACCCGTCAGGGGGTATCGGCAACTGGAGCAGCGACTTGAGTCGAGTCTGGGAAAGAGCCGCCAACCGAGCAGCGCCGCCGCAAGCCCGAGCACGCCCGGCAGCCACAGCGGCAGCAACACCGCGACACCGCCGCCATTTCGGGCGGGTATGCGAATGGCCTTTGGCACCCACTGCCAGGCGCTGAACATGGACCGGCTCTGGCCACTATGGCGTTGAAGGACCGTCCACGTCCAGTGCGCGGGTGATGGAACGGGCGCTGGCGAGAGATCAAAGCCGTGGACCATCAGTGCACCGTTGGCGAGCCTGATCTGCGCGTTGAAGGCGCCGGAAGAGAGATACCGCCCGTACAACTGGCGGTTCAGCGTCCAGACCGATGCGCCGACGCTCGCGAGCAACAGCACGCTACCCAGAAGCACCAGCGTGAGCGAGACTAAACGCCCGCGCCAACGCCGACGGCGTGCGCGATGCATGGCGGAGTTGAGCTCGGCTCGGTTCATGCTGACTGTTCTACAACACCGCTCGACCAGAGCACGGGCACGATTCAAGAAGACCGACAGATCAAAGGGATCGACAGGACTAGGCCTTGATGCGGCGGGGATTTGGTGCGGCTGGTTCGTGACGCGGCTGGACTAGGCCGCCAACTCTTAAGCAAGTTTCGTCAAGCAAACTCGATCCACTCAAGACACAGCCCGTGCGGGGGTGCGGTTGGCCCGGCGAGGTTCCTCTCGCCCGTTCGGAGCGCCCGCACCACACGATCCGGCCCGATCTTTGCCTTTCCGGCTTCGAGCAGAGTCCCGGCGATGATGCGGACCATGTTCCAGAGAAAGCCGCTGCCGACAACGTCGATGATAATCCGCCGGGGTGGGCGCTCGCCCGGCACCCGGTGAAAGTGCGGCGAATCGCCCGATTCGGCCCGCACAGTGCAAGCAAAGAGCGTGCGGACGGTTGTCACTCGCCCGTGCCCCGCAGCGGCGAAGCCCGCAAAGTCGTGCTCGCCGACGAGCAACTGAGCAACCCGACTCATGCGCTCAACGTCAAGTTCGTGCCAGACGTGCAGCGCTGACCGACGCTCCCAAAGCGGACGCCGCTGGCTGTTCCAGATAGTGTACGAATAGGCCTTGCGTTGGGTGTCGGCGATGGGGTTGAAGTCGTCGCGGACGTGTTCGCACGATCGAACCAGCACGTCGCTGGGCAAACGTGCGTTGACAGCGCGGACGAGCGCATCAACACCCCGCTCGACGGGCCAGCCGCCGCCGAAGCGCTCGAAGTTGGTGAGCCTCTTGCCCTCCCCCCCCCCATCGCTCTCGGCTGAAGCGGCGGTTGCACTGTCCGCTGCTTCTGGCGCGATCGATCGGTCTGGCCCCGGCCCCTGAACAGCAGCATCGGCTCGCTCGACAGTTGAGAAGGCACACACCTGCCCGCGTGCATGAACACCCGAGTCGGTGCGCGATGAGCCGATGAGGTTGATGGGCTGTCGCACGGCGAGCCGGACCGCTCGCTCGACCACCGACTGCACGGTTCGCAGTTCAGCGCGCGGACGATCGACGGTC
>JBGSRG010000213.1:0-3766 GCA_041737685.1 Phycisphaerales bacterium
GCCTACCAGCAATCGCTTCAGCGATCGCGCCAACGGCGCACCCCGGCCATGGGCTCGCCAAACGCCGTCGCAGCGCCCGAACGAACACCGATGCTCCGGCCTCCAGCGCCATTCATTGCGCTCGTCGCCGGCGATGGTGAACTGCAAGGCCCAATGCGGGACGCGCTCGCCGCGGCACAACTTGAAGAGTCCGGCCACGTCATCGTGCTGGGCGCCGTGCGAACCGAGTCGATGCCCGCCTACATGGCCGCGAGCGACATTTTCTTCATGCCCAGCCGATGGGAGGGCATCGCGCTCTCCATCTACGAAGCTATGGCCAGCGGGCTTGCGGTGCTGGGCGCCGACGTTGGCGGTCAGCGAGAGCTTGTTACGCCAAACACCGGTGTGTTGATGCCGGCCCCTGATTCGATCAACGACCCCGGCCTCGAAGCCCGCGGCTACGCCTATGCACTCGGCGCACTGCTGGCCGATCCCGCCCGACGAGCCGCGCTCGGCGCTGCCGCACGCGAGCGGATTGAACGCGACTTCGAGTTGGGCAACATGCGCGAGCGCATGCTCGAACTGTTTGCCTTGGCCGACGAACTCCGCATTCGCGAGCCCCGCACCGCGGTGCCGCCACGTCTGGCGCTCGAAATGGCCAGCACCGCTATCGAACTGCTGCGCGTCGAAGACGTGGCCGATCAGTTGTGGGCCCAGCGTCAGGCCGGTGAGTTTAGAACGGGCGACGAGCCCGGCGGCCGCGAAGCATCAGAACGCCAGCGAGCGAAAGCAGAGTTGAGCCGCCGCGAGGATGCCGCGCGAGAACTGGCCGACCTCGAATCCTCACGCGCGTGGCAGCTGGTGCAAGGCCTGAAACGCTCGCCGCCGTACGAGGTGTTGGCGCGATGGCGATGGGGCGCAGACTGGCGACAGGCCGAACTCAACGCCGTCGCATCACTGCCCGAGCACGAGCGGCTGCAACGCATCCGCGCGGGCCGTGCCTATCGAGTGATCGTCACCGCCAAGTCCACGCTCGCCTATCGCGCGTGCGCTGGGCTGGTCTCTCGTCGCGCAGGCAGCGGCTCATCACACTCCGGGCACGTTGCTGAGGTCAGCCCCGAAAGGTCATAGCCGCACCCTCGGCACAGACCAAGATACAGTCGGTGCATCTGCGCTGCGGGCACACCCAAGAAGCCCACCCGAACGCCCGCGCGCCGAAGCTCCTTCGTCGCACGCTGGTTGATGCCCAGCAGTATCACGGCGTTGACGAGCGGTATGCACATCAGCACGAGCGTTGCGACGAGCGTGAACATTCCAGCGCCCGACCGCCGCGACAGAAGCATCGCGAACACGATCGCGCCGACGTGCAGCGGAAGATACAGCAGAATCGCCGAGATGCCGAGCAGGTTCGGCGTCAGTGTCCGCGAGCCCGTGATGATCAGAGGGATCAGCCCGCACGCTAGGTACATGGCCAGCACCAACCAGTTGATCCGGCGCTGCGTTCTGGCCAATCGCGGCAGATCGACCGTGCGAGCCCCGACCTTTACCGTGCGCGGCCGCAGCGTGTTGCCGCTTGCAAGCGGCCTGACAAGATCGGCGGGCTTGTCGCCAACGGGTTGGTTAGAAGTGGGCATCGAAACTTACCGGAAGAGGCGGCGCCCAATCACGACTGCCACGACAGCGACGCAAAGCGCTCGATCAGTTCTCGCACCGGCTCCGCGGCGGGATCAGGCTCTGGCACCGAAACGGATGCGTCAGTCGGCGCCTTTCCGCGGCTTGTTGCGTCCGCGCTCGCAGATGTTGGAGAGGACGCGGGGGTGGTGGAGGACGTTGAAGTGGTGGGCACGAGCGGCGTCGCCAGACCGGCATCAACCACCAGCGTTCGCCGCAGGCCAGCAACCTGGTAACTCACGATGTACGCCGTGCGACCGATGGCCTCTTCAGGTTCTGGCGCTGATGAGACAATGTCCGGGTGGTTCGGGTCAAGCAGCCCCGAGCCTTGCAGCATCGTCCAGATCGATTGCACGTCGTTCGCCGTCAATTGCCGTGTCTGCGTCGGAAAGTTGCTCTCCCGCGCTCCATACCCGATCGCACTCCGCAGAATCCAGTCCGCCTCAAACACATACCGCGCGGGCCGATGCGAAAGGGGAATGATTGCGACGCCGCGCTGTCCATACGGCGTGTTCGAGACAAACGTCTGTGTCGAGGGCTGCCCGTCGCGAGCAGGAGTGATAATCGCTCGGGCACCTAGCGTCGAAAGCGGAGCTTGCACCGTGATGCCCAACTGAAAGTCCGCGGGGGGCTGCTCTCGCGCTACCGCCGCGTCAAAGCGGGCATCGCGCGCGCCGGTACACCCGGAGTTCGACAGCCCCGCCCCCAGCACCAGAGCCAGCGCAACAGGCCAGAGCAACTGGCCAAGGCCAGAACAGAGCGACCGAAACGTCAATGTTGGCATCAGCATGTGCCCACAGTCTACCGGCACGCCGCCGATCGGGCCTGACGGCCCGAGTCCGTCGAGTTCGGTATCACCCCTTTCCATCACACCCCACGAATCGCAAGGTGCATGTTCCCTAAAACGAGCAACGCACGCGCGGCCCTTCGCGGGGGCGTGCGTGCGTTGCAGTGGGCGGGCGCCTCGACTCGGCTCTCTCTCGCCGGGGAGTGATGCGCCCGCGATCTCGCGCTCGAACAAATCGCGAAACCCAAGGTCTTAAACGAAAGCACACAAAGTTCAATCTCGACGACGCTTGCGCGAACAGCCCAGCAGCGCCAGCATCGCCAGCCCCGCCGTGCCGGGTGCGGGGATCGCCGTCACAAACACGCCCGCGCTGCCGTCGACAAAGGTCGCGATAAAGGTCAACTGGCCGCTGTCGTTCAGCGTGCGGGCCCGGCCGTCTTCGCCGCCGCTCCCGGTGAGGAAGAACAGTTCGGCGATCGTCCGCAGATCGCCGCCACCAACGTCGATCGAGTCGCCCTCACGCACGAGCGCTCGAGCGCCCGCTGCCGGGTCATACCCAAAGATTGCGCGGTCATTGCTGGCATCAACGCCATTGCCAACCAGCGATCCGAGGAACACGATCTGATCCTGATTGTTCAAGGCCGGGGCAACACCAAAGCCGTCATTGAACTGGCCAAACAGCACGCCCGCAGGCAGGTTCGGCACCTGGTCGCCCTTGCGGGCAATCACCGTTTCCAGCGCTTCACCAAACACCACCGCCGTGTTGTTCGTCGTGTTCACGCCCGTGCCCGCGAGCAGCACCATCATCGCAATTTTGCCATTGGCGTTCAGCGAAGGGTCCGAGGCCTGAACGTCGTCAAACGATCCAAACCTGATCGTCGCCGATCCGGGCAGCAGATTGTTCTCGCGCTGCACCAACTGCAGAAAGTTCGGCAGCCCCGGCGTGCCGGCCCATACGCCCGAGTTGTTCGCCGTCGAGACGCTGCCGCGAAGCACCGAGCGAAGCGTCACTTTGCCCGCGTCGTTGATCGTCGGATCAAAGATGTCGGTGCCCATGCCGGCACCGCCATATTGAGCGCCCGGAGCGCCGGCGGCGCTCTGGCCTTCGCGCAGAATCGAGAACGTGCCGTCAGGCCCGCTCGAGAACAACGCCTGGTCGGTCTGGAAGTTCGCGCCGATCCCCGCAAGGGCAGAACTGAAGGCCACCTGCCCGTTGTTGTTCATCGACAGGCCAAAGAACGTACCAAACTGCGTGCTGCTGAAGCCGCTGAGCGTGATGGCCGATCCTTCGCGAACAAGCGGCGTCGGCGAGGCGGGGTTGCCCGTCCA
>JBGSRG010000252.1:0-14707 GCA_041737685.1 Phycisphaerales bacterium
GGCGCCGGTGCCGCTGGGCCTGCGCGAGTGGGTGATTGGCGTGACCGCCGCGTGGCTGCCGCCAGAGTTTGTGGATGAGCGAAGGCTGGTGCGGGTCGAGCCTGATGGATCACCCGCCGATCTGCTCGACCGCGTAACGCCGGGGCTGATGGCCGACATGGTGAACCGATCGGCCGAGTTAGCCGTTGGCATTCCCGGTGCGGCCGTTGCGGCGATGTGTCTGGGGCAGAGGGCACGCAGGGCTAGGCGATCGGCCGAGCCGGCGAACCTTGGCGGTCGCAGCGACCTATAAGCAGAGGGCAGTGGGCGTGTGCGAGGGCCGCGCCGTAGGTGGTGCGGTGCTTTGTGCAGGCCGCGTGCGGGAAGGCCGATGCTCACATTTGGGTTGGTGTGTGGCAAGCCGCAACCGGCCAGCGATCGATGCGCACAGACGAGTGTGGGGGAGGGAAGTTGGACTCGTTCGCAGTGTTGCGGTTTGGGTAGCGGATGGGATGTGAGCGCGGGGCGGGGGTCGAAGGGGAGTGAGCAGGGGGTCGATCGATGGTCAACAAGATCGAGCAAGACCACCAGCGGTTCCGTCAGATCGTGCGTGGCAAGATTCGCAAAGAACTCCGGCGCTTCATCTCGCGCGGCGAAATGATCGGGCGCGAAGGTGATCGGTTCGTCTCGATCCCGGTACACGATATCGACATCCCCACTTTCCGCTTTGGCGACAACTCGGGCGGAGTAGGGATGGGCGAGGGTGGTGAAGGCGACAAGGCGGGTTCGGGCAAGGACAATGGGAAGGGCGGTGATCAGCCCGGCAAGCACGTTCTGGAGGTTGATGTCTCGCTGGAAGAACTTGCTGACCTTCTGGGAGAAGAGTTGGAACTGCCACGAATCGAGCCCAAGGGCGAGCACAACCTCAGCACGGTTCGAGACAAGTACACGGGCGTGCGACCGACCGGGCCGGCAAGCCTGCGGCACTTCAAGCGCAGTTACAAAGAGGCACTCAAGCGTCAACTTGCCCTTGGAACCTACGACCCGGCCGATCCTGTTGTTGTGCCGATCAGACGCGACATGCGGTATCGGAGTTGGACGGAGGTTCGCAAGCCGCAGTCCAACGCCGTGATCATCTACATGATGGACGTGTCGGGATCGATGGGCGACGAGCAGAAGGAACTGGTTCGACTTGAGGCCTTCTGGATCGACGCTTGGCTGCGACGCAACTACGAGGGCATCGAGAGCCGGTACATCGTGCATGACGTGCTGGCGCAAGAGGTTGACCGACGCACGTTCTTTTCGGTGCGCGAAGACGGCGGGACGCGGATCAGTTCGGCATTCGCCAAGGCCCACGAGATTCTGCAAGCCCGCTATGACCCGACCGCGTGGAACATCTACCTGTTTCATTTTTCGGACGGCGACAACTCGTCAGACTCCGACAATCGCAGTTGCGTTGAACTGATCCAGCGGTCTTTGCTTCCCGTGTGCAACATGTTCGGATACTGCCAGGTCGCCAGCCCCTACGGCAGTGGCAACTTCATCAACGTGCTGCGCGACGCGTTCGATGCGAACAAGGGCGCTGGGGTCGGCGATTCGCTCGCCAACGGCGCAGCGCGGGGATCGGACAAAGTGGTTCTAAGCCGCGTCAACAGCCGCGAGGACATTTACGAATCGCTCAGAACGTTCTTCAAGGCCGGCCGGTGAGCGTCAGCGCTGGACAGAAGGCGAATGTTGAGGCAGCAATCTGCGTCCCGTGAAACCGGCGGACCCGTGTCTGCCGAAGTACCCTTTGCCAACAGGCTTTGCGGGAGTGGGGGGGGGTGGGGAAGGGTGGCGTGCAGAAAGGGGCCGGGGCGAGGGGCTTGATCGTTTGCTCTGAACACCCGGAACTGATCGACCGTGATTATCCTCGCGATTTATGCCGTGTTTGTGTGGTATCTGACGCTGCGATACCGGCGGCAGTGGCGAGGTTTCGTCTCGCTTGCGCTGGGTGTGCTGGTGCTGTGGTTAGGCGTTCGGCTTCTGAACGCGGGCGATGATCGGGCCCGAGGTGTGACGCGGTCGCATCAGATGCTGACGCTGCTGTGGGCGGAAATGTTCATTGTTGCGGGCGTGGGACTGTTCACGGTTTGTCTGCCGCGAAAACGCAAGGAAATGGACTGTTTCGGCTGCGGGTATGACCTATCCGGGCTTGATCCTCGGGAGTTGACGTGTCCGGAGTGCGCACGGCGCTGGACGGGTCTGGGGTCGGGTCTTGCGGATGACGCGTCGATCGTCAAACTGACGCCGATGCCTTCTCGGCCGGCGGGAACGAACCGGGCGCGAAGCCGAGGGATTTAGGGAGTTCGCGACTTTCAGAAGCGACGCGATGTGGCACGCGAGATGTCGCGATCAGACTCGCGTTTGGCGATGGTGTCGCGCTTGTCGCTCTTAGTCTTGCCCTTGCCAAGACCAATCAGAATCTTGGCCTTGCCGTTCTTGAAGTAGAGTTTGAGCGGCACAAGGGTGAAGCCCTTCACCTGCACCTCTCGGGCCAGCTTGGCGATCTCTCGGCTGTGGGCGAGAAGTTTGCGAGTCCGGGTGGGCACGTGCTGGCCGACTGAGCCGGAAGGACCAGCGGGGGGATACTCGGCGATGTTCACCGCGTGCAGCCACAGGGCTGGGCCGTCGATCCGGGATGATGAAGCCCTGTCTGCGGGGCCCTTGGAGCCGGCGGTGCGTGCGCCTCGTGTTGAACCGGCCACAAGCGGGTGTTCGGCCCGCACGTACCCTTCGCCCAGCGAGACCTTGCCATCTCGAACAGACTTGACTTCTGAGCCTCGAAGCATGATGCCGACCTCGAGTGTGTCGACGATTGCATAGTCGAACCGGGCCTTACGGTTCTCGATGACGCGGTCCTGTTGAGGGTTTCCGGATGAAGATGTGGGCTTGGCTTTGGCCATAACGCTGCTGGGCGGTGAGTCTAGGGGCCGCCCTGTGCAAACGTGCGTTCGGGCCCGGCTGGTAGATTGATTGATAACGACGCCGATCGTGTATGATCGCAGCGACGTGCTTCAGATCCGCGACATCCACAAGCGATTCGGCAAGGTGACGGCTGTCGACGGCGTGTCGCTCTCGGTCGAGCGGGGCGAGGTGGTGGGCTTGCTCGGGCCGAACGGAGCGGGCAAGAGCACGTCGCTCTCGATCGCGGTAGGGCTTCTCAGGGCAGATTCTGGCGGAGTCGTGATCGGCGGCGTTGGCCCGCCTGAGCAAACATCGGTGCGGGCGATGATCGGACTGGCGCCGCAGGCGATTGCGCTTTATGACGAACTGACCGCGCTGGAGAACCTCGACTGCTTTGGTCGGCTTTATGGGCTGGATCGAACCAAGCGGCGTGCTGCGGCGGCAGCGGCTCTGGATCGGGTCGGGCTGAGTGAACGCGGTCGGCATCGCGTGAAGACCTATTCGGGCGGGATGAAGCGAAGGTTGAATCTGGCCACAGCGCTGCTGCATGATCCGATGCTGATCCTTCTGGACGAACCTACGGCGGGCGTCGATCCTCAATCGCGAGGATCGATCATCGATCTGGTTCGCGGCCTGAAGGCCGAAGGACGCGCGGTGGTCTATACCACGCACTACATGGAAGAGGCGCATCGGATCTGCGATCGGCTGGAGATCATCGATCACGGGCGCGTGATCGCGAGCGGGACGCCCGATCAACTTATTCGCGCCCACGGCGGCGCATCGGTCGTGACGATCCAGACCGACGAGGGTGAAGCACGATTCGAGACCGATGACCCGATGGCAGAACTGGCGATGCGGCTTCGCGATCGGCACGTTCTTGGTGTAAGGATCGACCGGCCCGATCTGGAGTCGGTCTTTCTTCGACTTACCGGAAGGAGTCTGCGAGACTGATGCGTGAGGTCTGGGCCATCGCGAGCAAGGACATGCGGCTGCTGCTGCGAGACCGCATGGGGTTCTTCTTTGCGTTCTTCTTTCCGCTGATTATCGCGGTGTTCTTCGGGATGATTTTCTCGGGTGGCGGCAAGAACCCTCGGATCGGGGTGGCCGTTGTCGATCTGGACGATTCATCGTCGTCCAGAGCACTGGTCTTGCAACTTCAGAGCGATTCGCAACTCGCGGTTGAACCACTCAGCGAGCGAGAAATGGCGTTGCGGCGTGTACGATCGGGCAAGACCACCGCCGCGATCATTGTGCCCGAGGGCTTTGGTTCTGAGCAGGAGGGCATGTTCTTCTCGTCGGGCGCCGAAGTGGAACTTGCGGTCGATCCATCGCGCAATGCTGAACGCGGAATGCTTGAAGGACTGCTGCTCAAGCACGGGTTTCTGAGCCTGCAGGCGGCGTTTCGAGACACCGAGACGGCCAAGAACCGGCTGCGTGTATCGCGAGAACGGTTGATTAAGGACAACTCGATCGGTCCATTGCGTCGGTTGGCCATCGCCAAACTGCTCGGTGATCTCGAGCGGTTTGTTGAAGCGGTGCCGGACGAAGTTTTTTCGCCGGTCACACCTTCAGAAACGATCGGACCCGCCAATCCGGTAGAACGCAGCGGACAGAAGTCGCCTCAACAAGCAGACGCTTCTAGTTTGCCAGCGCCGTCGCCCGAGGCTTGGTCACCCATGCAAATCCGTATGGTCGACGTAACCGAGCGCTCGGCGCTGGGCGATGCGCAGGTTCATCCACCCGAGCCGCCGAGTTCCTTCGCCGTCACGTTTCCGCAGGGCATCATCTGGGGCGTGATGGGTTGTGCGCTGGGATTTTCAATCTCGATGGTGAGCGAACGAACGCGCGGCACGCTGATCCGGCTTCGCGTAGCGCCGATCGCTCCGTGGCAGATCCTGCTCGGCAAGGCGTTGGCGTGCTTTCTCACCACACTCGCTGTGGCTTCGTTCCTGGTCATCATCGGCACGATTGCCTTCGGCGTCAGGCCCACGTCCTGGGCGATTCTCGGCGTGGCGATCGTGTGTACGGGCGTCTGCTTTGTTGGTGTGATGATGCTGCTGGCGGTGCTCAGTCCGAGCGAGCGGAGTAGCAGCGGGCTGGGCTGGGGCGTGCTGTTGCTCTTGTCGATGATCGGCGGCGGAATGTTGCCGCTGGTGTTCATGCCCGAGTGGATGCGGGCGCTGAGCGTGGTAAGCCCCATTCGCTGGGCGATTCTCGCGATCGAGGGCGGCATCTGGCGCGACAGCGACTGGTCAGACCTTGTGCTTCCGTGCGGCATTCTGCTGGGCGTGGGCATCTGCGGCGTGTTGGCAGGCTCGAGACTGCTCAAGCGACAGACGGGCAACGATTGATCGTCGCCGAACCGGCCCCAGTGATCCGGTCCGGGCGTGCGGGGATGAGCATTCGGGCCTGAGTGTTCGGATAGTGTTTACGCTTCACTCACGGCGTTACGAAGCACGCCCAGCCCGTCAATCTCAACCTCCACCACGTCGCCCGCGCGCAGAAACCGCTGTGGCGATCTGGCCATGCCAACGCCCGACGGTGTGCCCGTCAGGATCACGGTGCCCGCCGGAAGGGTTGCATCTCGCGAGAGTTCGCTCACGAGTGTCGCCACGCCAAAGGTCATCTCAGATGTTGAAGCGTCCTGCACGATCTCGCCGTTCAGCCGCGTTCGCAGTCGCAGCGCATCGGGGTTCTCGATCTTGCTCCGCGGCGTGACGTGTGGGCCGAGCGGACAGAATGTGTCGAACGACTTGCCGCGAAAGAACTGCCCGCCCGAGCCCTGCTTCTGCCACCAGCGTGCGGAGACGTCGTTGCCGCAGCAATAGCCAAGCACGTGCTCAAACGCGTCCGAGGCCTTGACGTTTCGTGCGCGGGTTCCGATGACGATCGCCAGTTCGCCCTCGTAGTCCACCTGTTCCTGATCTCGGCACGCGATGGGCAAGCGAATAGCGTCGCCGCACAGACAGCACGAGGCGTGGCTCTTGGTGAAAATCATCGGCGAGGTCGGCAGTTCTGCGCCCTGTTCTTTCGCGTGTTCGGCATAGTTGCGACCAACACCCACCACGAGCGAAACCGCAAGCGGTCCGCTAGGAAGTCCGATAGCGATTCCGTCGGCCGAGCGCAGGATGGGCAGAGTGTGCGACATGGTCGCGGATGATATCAAGCGATTCGGGCTCGTTGTGCCGCGATGGTGAGAGTCGCGGTACAACGAGAGGGACTACACCGCCATGCCGATGGTCGCCTTTGCCCGTTCGTCCTTGCCCCTGCGGTTCTGGCACGGCGAGAACTCGTGATCGCCATTCGCAGCGTCTCGTCCTACGCGGGGTCAATCAGCCTCGAAGTAGTCGCCAGAGCGCACCTGCGAGCAGGATGAGCACCGGCAAGCCCGCGATCAGCACCCAGCGAACCAGTGTCAGCGACCGTTCAGAAAGATCAGCCCGGATGATCGGCGCGGCCTGTGCCTCGGCAGATCGGGCGATCAACTCGTCCTGGCCCGCAAGCCAGTAGACGGCCGACTCGAACAGTTCGGTGTTGCCGGGTACTCGCGGCACAGCGCGGCCGTCTACCACGTCGGCCACCTGTGTGAACTCGTCAAAGAACCAGCCGTTCGCGCCAACAACCACCATTCGTCCAGCGCGGTCCCGCTCGTTTGTGGTGTTCGCAGTGCTCGCGGGCTGAGCGGTTGTGCCCCCTTCTCCCGCCGCTCCTCCCGCGCTCTGTCCGCTGGGTGTGCTGCGGTCGATCGCCGCGACCACGGTCCACGGCCCGTTCACATCGTCCCGAACCTGATTGGGTGTGGGCGGGTTCGAGACTCGACCTCGATCAGCCGCGGCGATCTGCCAGAACCCCAACCACTCCGACTCGGCCCAGAACGTCTCGGATGCGGGCACGCTAAGCACGGTTCGAATGTGTGAGGCGGAACGTTGCTGGGCCGCCGGGTCGATCCGCAGCGGGATCGACCATCGCAGATGGGTTCGCAGCGACTGAATCGCCTCGCCAATGGGAGTCGACGAATCAGAGCGAACCAGCACCACGTCCGGCACGACGACGCTCTGACCGCTTCGAGCGCCGCTATCGGACCGCAGCGATTGCAAGATCGGCCTGCCAGTGTCGGCTTTCAGCCCGAGGGGTTCAAGGAACTCGACCATCGGATCTCGCTGGCCAATACCCGGCAAAGTAGAGGGATTGAGCGACAGCAGCACCGGTCGGCCTTCGCGCACCAGTTGTGCCACACGCTCGGCGAGTTTCTTGCTGCGAATCGCTCCATCTGGAGTCAGTGCGTTGGTAGGAATGACGACATAGACAACGGGTCGAGTTGCTGAGCCAGCGATGCTCGACAGGCTGGGCGGCTCTGCCAAGACCGCCGCGGGCCACTCGACCGCATCGATCCCCCGCAGGCTCAGGCGTTGCAAGAGGGCACGCATCGGCACAAACTCGGGCGAGAGTGTCTCGTTTGGGCCGGCCCCGTGCGTGAAGCAGATGATCGGCGCGTCGCGAGTGTTCAGCACCGCAAGCCCGCCGACGATCAACTCTTCAACTCGAAACCGAAGATCAAGTCGGCCGCGAGTCGGATCATCTGACGATGCCGGTCGAAGCAGTGAGTGAATGTCTACCGCCGTGACACCGTTCAGCCCCGTGGCTGAGGCGTGGCTCTCAGCTTCGCCCGTCGTTGCTGGCGGGCCGATGACCAGAGCCGCTGGCCCCGCCGAGAGCGTGCGCAAGCAGCGCTCGAGAGGTGAGAGCGGTATCTGTTCGAGCGAGATCGCCAGCGTGGCGAGTTGATCGCGAATCGGCGACGCGGTGGTCTGAATGGAGCGTGATGCTGAGCGGGTCGTCTCGCTGATCACGCCGGTCTTTGCCTGCACCAACGCGTCAAGCCCGCTGCGAATCTCCTCGAACTGCTTGAGCAGGTTGTTCACCGGGCCGCGCAGTTCGGCGACCGCTCGATCGTGCGTGGGCACCCGAGTGCCCTTGACGAACTGGCTGGCGGTCTGCTTTGCCGACTGTGAAGCGCGATCGAGTTCCTCGGAGCCGACCCGCAACACCGCCGCAGAATCAGCGAAGAACCGACGGAGTTCTGCGGCGTTGGCGGCCGTTGGGTCCACGGCTTCGGCCGCTGACTGAAGCGCGGGTACAAGCCCAGTGACGTCTGTCGCGAGCTGGGCGGCGGTCGACGTAGCGACCTCGAGAGCGTTCGCGGCGGCCCGAATCGTCGGATCGAAGCGTGACACCAGCCGTGCGAAGACGGCGTCGAGTTGCTCCGCACCGCGTCCTGAACCTGAATCAATGATCGTGCTCGAAACCTGCGGGCTTTCTCTGTCCAGCATGTCCAGCACGTCAACGGCGTTCTCAACGCCGCGAGCATCACTGGCCGAGGCGTCGAGCACCAGCACCACCTCGTGCGGTCGGTCGAGCGACGCGAGCAGCCGCCGGCTGCGCTCAGAGAGTTGGTGTTCTCGCGACGCCGTGGCGTCGAGCCGGAGCGGGAAGCGAGACGCGACGATTACACCAAAGACGCAGGCGGCGCTCACCGCCAGCATCAGCACGGCGGATTGCACCAGATATCGAGTTCTTCGGGCGGTGGCGGCGTTCATGGGGCGTGGGGTAAGGCTCAACTTCATCAAGAAAGGAACAGCGGTCTTCTAGCGCCAACGACGAGACTGCAGCACAAGCACGGCGAGTGCCAGAAACCACAGCGACGCTGCGAGAAAGAACGCGACGTTCGAGGTGTCGATGAGACCTCGGGCAAAGTCCTGCATTCGGATAGAAGGGGCCACGGCAGTAACGAGCGAATCGAAAGGTTCCCGCAGACCAGGCCCGAACCGGTGCGGCACAAGGTCTAACAAAAGCAGCGTGAATAGCGTGCCAAGAAACGCAAGAGTCTGAGACGAAGTGAGCGCCGATGCGAGCGTTCCGACCGCGAGATAGAGCATCCCCAGCAAGAGCAGGCCGAGATACCCAGCCAGGATGGGTCCGAAATCGGGCCGGGAGAGCGTGTCCAGCACCACGACGTACACGCCCGTCGGCAGAAGCATGGCCACCAGAAAGAGCACCGCAGCGAAGTACTTCGATGCGATGACGGTGCTCTCGCCAACTGGGGCAGTGAGCAGCGGCTCGATCGTGTTGGTGCGGAGTTCTTCAGAGATCAGCCGCATCGAGATGGCGGGAGCAAGAAACAAGAGCAAGCCCCACCACGTTGAGAAGAAGTTCCGCATCGTGGCGACTTCACCTGGGCGAAGCGAGGTCTGCACAAAGAAGACGCTCGAGAGACAGAAAAACGTGGCGATGACCACCCAGCCCAGGGGTGTTCGGAAGAAGGACGAGAACTCACGGGACGTGAGCGCCAGGAGCCGTGTCATGCGGCCTCCGGGCGAGGTTGCCGGGGGTCTGAGCCGGCAGGTGTTGACGGTCCGAGCCGATCTGCCTCGATGATGGACGAGAAGACGTGCTCGAGTGTGGGCAATCGGCGCTCCAAATCGCGGTAGAGCACCGTACCCATGTTCAGCCGGCGAGCAATCGGTTCTCGCAGGTCGGTGTAGCCCAGTTCGGGCGTGATGGTCAATCGCACCCAGTGTGAGCCCCCGCCAGCGCCGTAGATACTGCCCGCGCCTCGTCTGCTGGTCGAGACCATCGAAGCCAGCGACGCGGGTGCCGGCGGGGCTGGATCAGGAGAAGGCCGGACGGGCGACATGGTGTCAAGCACAACTAGCCTCACGCCCGGCACGCTGCGAAGTTGGGCAATGATGCGAGCAACGTCGCCGCTCCAACCCCCCGCGGCCGTGCGTTCGCCAGCGCGAGCGTCGGGTGCGGTGTTGTCGACGAGCAGTTCGACCACGTGAACCGGCGGATGGTCGCGCTCCAGTCGGGCCAGGAGCCTTGCCGGGTGACCGTCGGCTCGGACTTCGCCCCGGACGATGATGATGACGCGATCGCAGGTTCGTTCGACTTCCGGCAGAACGTGCGAAGAGACCAGCACGGTGCGGTCTTTGGCCAGTTCGCGGATCAGGTTGCGTGTTTCGAGAATCTGTGTTGGGTCAAGGCCGCTGCTGGGCTCGTCAAGAACGATGACCCTTGGATCGTGAATCAGGGCCGCCGCAAGCCCGACCCGCTGCCGATAGCCCTTAGAAAGGTGGCCAATGCGTTTCTTTGCCACGTCGGCGAGCCAGCAGCGTTCGATCGAGCGGCCAATGGCTTGCTGGCGTTTGCTGGCCCGAACGCCATGAAGCCTTGCACGAAAGGTGAGATAGTCCATCACCCTCATTTCGGGATAGAGGGGGTTGGATTCGGGAAGGTACCCAATGTTCCGTCGGGCGGCGAGCGAATGCCGGATCGTGTCCTTGCCGCAGACCTCGATCCGACCCGACGAAGCGGGCAGAAACCCCGTTACCATGCGGATCGTGGTGGTTTTGCCTGCCCCGTTTGGCCCAAGCAGGCCCACAACCTCACCCTCGGAAATCCGAAAGGAAAGCGAACGGACGGCCTGGAAACGACCGTAGAACTTGTTGACGTCCGTGGCTTCGATCATGATCCGTTCCGGGAGACTCAAGCGGGCCGTGAGATGACCTTCCCACAATCTTCGCAACTCACACGCCCTACCGACCGAACGGTATGGTTGAATGCGTGCCCTAGCGAGGTGGGATGTTCCTCTGGATCGGTCAGATAGCTTCTCGGAGAGTTGATATGGGTATCGGTCCAAGATCTGGCACGAGGCTGAACTCAAGCCGGGGCCGGTACGGAGTCCGATGCTTACTGCGGGTCGGTTTGGCGGGGTTCGCCGGACGTATGCCCTATTATGGGTAACCGGCAACGGCGAAGATGGCGGGTTGGGGGTGGATGATGAGCAACGAACGACCGCGAGTTCTGGTAGTCGGTGATATCGGCGGCGGTGCCCAAGAGGTTTCGCGCGTCCTGTCAAGCGACTTCGATGTCGTGCGTACTGCCGCATCGGTGGTTGATCGAGTCTCGCTTGCCCAGTTTGCGATGGTGCTCGCGGCCCCTTCAGAACTCGGGTCGCTCGGACTCGCCGCATCGGGACAGGTTTCTGAAGGACAGGCGATCGCGATTCTGTCAGCCATTGGCGAGGGCGTCTGTCTCACAACCCACGATGGCGAAGTTGTTTGGGCGAACGATCGCTTTCGCGGCTTTGAGGACCAGGTTCGTTCTCGCGTTGCGGCGGTGTGTCGGCAGGCTGGGCAGGTCTTTGGCGACCAGATGCTGACGCAGGAGCCGTCGAGCTACGCACCGACTGCGCGGTATGACATCTCAGCGCCCGACGAGAGCCGCTATTTCGAGGTGGTCGTTGCCCCGATCAGTTCTGATCTTGGTCAGCCTGGTCGAGTCGCGGCGATTGTCTGGGACGTGACACAATCGCGCAGATTCCAGCACAAGATGGACGCGATCGACCGGGCCGGTGCCGAACTGGTTCGCCTTGATGCCGAGGCGATCCGCAAGAAGCACGTGGCGGACCGGCTCAAAGTTCTCGAAGACAAAATCATCCGCTTCTCGCAGGAACTCCTTCGATTTGACCAGTTGGCCATCCGCCTGATCGATGAACGCACCGGCCGTTTGGAACTGGTCATCGCCCGCGGCCTGAGCAAAGAGGCGATGGAAGTCGAGTTGTACGCCCAGAAAGAGGGCAACGGCATCATGGGGTATGCCGCGGCGACGGGCCGCAGTTACCTCTGCCCGGACGTTCGCAAGGATCGACGTTATGTGACGGGAATGCCCGGCGCCAAGAGCAGCCTTACGGTGCCGCTGCGTATCCATGACCGGGTGATCGGCGCATTCAACGTCGAGAGCGAACTGATCGCGGCCTTTACCGAAGAGGATCGCCAGTTCGCCGAGATGTTCGCGACGCATGTGGCCATGGCGCTCTACATCCTTGATCTGCTCGTGATCGAGCGCTGCGCAACGGGCGAGACTGTGACCGGCACGGTTCGCGGCGAACTAATCGAACCGCTGAATGACATCATCAAGGAGGCTGGCTGGCTGCGCGAGGCCGCCGAGCGCGATCCCTCTCTTAAGGAGCACATCGACCGGATTCTGGTCGATGTTGCGGCGATTCGACAGCGTGTGAATGACGCTGCGAGTGGGCCGCAGACGATTCTGGGCGCCGACAAGATGCTCCTGGATATCGAAGTGGATCCGCGGCTCAAGGGCCGGCGGGTGCTTGTCGCGGACGACGAACCCAAAATCCGCGATGCGGTGCGGAGCGTGCTGCGCGGCAAGGGTTGTTCGGTGGTCGTTTGTAAGGACGGCGCGCACGCCATCGCGGAACTCCAAGCCGCCGCAGAGGGTGGCGGGGGCGGCAGCGTTGACGGGCCGTATGAACTGGTGATCAGCGATATCAAGATGCCCGACCGCAATGGTTATGAGGTGTTTAGCGTAGCTAAGAGTCTCAACGCCGATGTGCCAGTGATCTTGATGACGGGCTTTGGCTATGACCCGCACCACTCGATTGTGCGCGCCAGCCAGGAAGGCCTGCAGTGCGTGCTTTTCAAGCCCTTCCAGATCGAACGCCTGATGGAAGAGGTGTACAAGGCGCTGGGCGTCGAACAAGGCCCCGTGTCCGGCCCAATGTCGGGCCTGACGCAGGGTGCTGATGCCGATTTTGCTGGGGGCATGAGCGCGACAAGGGCTAGCGGCGGAAGCGGCTCGGTGCACGGCTGAGCCGACACTGCTCGATTGTCTTTCATCTGCCAACCTGATGACGGTCAGCGTTCGTTTCTACGCGGACCTGCAGTCGCTCCATTCCAATCCGAGGCCAACAAAGAGGGGCCTGACCAGCTGGTCAAGCCCCTGTTCATTGTGGCGATTGTCCGCGCTCGCATCGCACCCGGGCGAAGAACGCGCTCGTTCGCTTACACGATCGAGTCGAGGGGGTTCGTCAGGCCCACGGGTGAGCCCAACGCGCTCCAGCCGCCGTTGAGGAATCGGTCGTAGCGGGTGAAGACGCCAACGAACGGTGTTGCGGCCGTGACCCTCAGCGAGTAGGGCGTCGTGTTGGCGAGGTTCAGGATGATGGGGCTTTGATCGATGTTGACGAAGGCAAAGTCGCCCGCACCGACGTTGACGATCATCTGCTGCGTTGTCCCGTTGTTAAAGAGGAAGGTGATGGTGACATCCACGCCGGTTCCGGTGGGGTTGTAGAGCGAGAGGTCTTCCAGATAGGTGATACCGGCGCGACGCGGATTGTTGAAGGCATCGCCCCAGAGGAACTGCGTGGCCGCAAAGGTGGCCGCCTGGGTCGAGTCGCCGTCGCCGTTCTGATACTGAAGGACCGAGACCGTGACCGGCACGTTGGAGGTGTACCGAAGACCCGCAACCTCATCAGCAGTGAGGCCGAGCGCTTCGAGCGTTTGCGAGTTCACGCTGCCCGCGGGCACCGTGATGATCCGAACAAGATCCGGCAGATCGACCCTGGAGTAACTGGCCGTGACGGTGATCGTCGCGGGCTGGTCGCTGGTGTTGAGGAACGCGATCCGGCCGTTGGAGGCGCCGCCGGTCGAGATGCCCGCGATCACTCCGACGGTGGAACCGCCGTTGGTGTCGCCCAGCAGGCCGTCGCCGCCGCTGTTGAGCAGGTTGTACGAAGACTGCGAAGCGACGATCGGAGCGTCCGATTCGATCTTGATGCCGAAGCGGCCCTGCTGCGGAGCGCGACCGTCGGTGTTAAAGTTGATGCCCGATCGGCGAAGCGCGTCCACCGTCTGCTCAAAGGTCGTGGTGAAGCCGTTCTCGTAGTACAGCGTGATCTTCACGTTGGCCTGAGCCGAGTCAGAGGGGTTGTAGAGCAGCAAGAAGTCGCGGAACTCGGCCGAGTTCTTGTTGAAGTTGGCGAAAGTCCACTGCGTGCTGGTCTCGCGGGTGAAGTTCTCGCCGATTGATACGTTGAAGTCGTAGTGGCTGAACGTCGCACCGAGGAGCGCGCTCGAGCGGAGTTCCAGGGCGTAAGGCTCGTTGCGACGAACCAGCGCACCCTCGAAGTTCTGGCGGGTCGTGATCGTCACGCCGCTGCGGCTGTTGGGCTGCACGATGCCCGTCCAGATCGGCACGTCGTTGTTGGCACCGCGCTCGTAGCGGGCGTACAGGGCGTACTCGACCGGGAAGTTGTTGGGGTTGACCAGCGGCACAAACTCGTCGACGCGCCGGCTGGCAAAGCCTTCGGGGTAGTACTGCACGAACTGCAGGGGCTGCGAATCAATCCGCACGTTGTAGGAGCCCGTCGAGAAGCCGTTGGGCTCAACAAGGATGTAGTAGACCTGCCCGCCAACAGCACCGAACGAGACCGCGGCGGTTGCGCCGGGGAAGCCGTTGAAGTCGGACGCGATCTCATTGAACGACTGATTGAAGATGCGGACCTGACCATCGACCAGCCCACCCGCGGGCACATTCACCTGCACGCTGGCATTGCCGCTCGCTGAAGGCGTGAAGCGGAAGAGGTCGGTGTCGCCGATGAAGTTGATGACACCCGTGCCGTTGCCACGGCCGTTGACGGCGTTGAGAGCGATCGGCGTTGCGGCGTTGAACTCGCCCGCATCGGCGTGGTCGTCGATGGGGTTGGGGCCGGGGCCGCCGCCGCCTGGAATCTGACCCTGAACACTGATCTGATACTGGCCAACGGCTGTCGCGCCAGCCGAGCCTGCGTTCCGCTCAACGAGCACGAAGTAGGTCTCACCCGCGGCACCCGCTCCGAAGGCCTGCTGGGCCACGTCGCCGTTGCCGGGCGTTACAAAGATCTCAGCGAAGGCCGAATTGAAGATGCGGATGCGAGGTGCGA
>JBGSRG010000274.1:0-2287 GCA_041737685.1 Phycisphaerales bacterium
TCCGACTGAACGTCGGCGGCCAGATCCAGTTCCGCTACATCCTCGACTTCCGTGACGATGACAACGCAGACGGCAACGCAACGCCGCCTCGGCAGGATGGCGACGACCTCTCCAACGGCTTCCAGGCTCGCCGCACCAAGCTCGATTTCAATGGTGCGATCAACCGCAACTGGGACTTCCGAGTTCTGACGGCCTTCGACCGCAGCGGCGGCGAGGCTGTTCTGGACGAGGCCTGGGTCCGCTACAACTTCGACAACGGCATGAAGCTGCGGTGGGGCCAGTTCAAGCTCCCCCTGCTTCGCGAAGAGCTCGTCAGCTCCAGCAAGCAGTTGGCCGTTGAGCGTTCGATCACCAACGAGGCCTTCACGCAGGATCGTTCGCAGGGCGTCGAGCTGGCGGCCGAGTACGACGCGTGGCGTTGGGCGGTGGCGTTCAGCGACGGCCTCGACTCCGAGAACACCGACTACAACGACGCCGGTCCGGCGTCGGGCATTCCCTTCGTCGTTCGCGGCGAAGCGGAGTACGCCCTCACGGGTCGCGTTGAGTTCCTGTTCGGCGGCAGCTGGAAGCAGTTCGAGGATTTCACCTCGCAGAAGGGCCAGGACTTCGGCTTTATGCTCGGTGGTGCTATCCACTGGCAAGAGAGCACGCAGACCCAAAGCCCCGCTGACTTCGACACCGACACCCTGCAGTTCACGGTCGATGCGAGCCTTGAGGGCGACGGCTGGAACCTCTTCGGCGCGTTCATCTACCGCTACCAGGACCAAGACCGCTCTTCCGCATCGGCCAACCTGCCTGCGCCTTTCACCGGTAGCGACGTTGACCTCTCCGACTTCGGTGTGGTTGTGCAGGGCGGCTGGCGCTTCGACGAGAAGAACGAGATCTTCGCTCGTTGGGACGCGATCTTCGCCGACGAGGACCGCTTCACCTCAGGCGAGGACAACTTCAACTTCCTGACCTTCGGTTGGAACCACTACCTCGCTGGCCACGCCGCCAAGGCCACGGTCGATGCGGTCTGGTCCTTCCAGGACACGTCCAACTTGGCAACCATCGTTCGCAGCCCCTTGGGCACGGGCGTCGGCCTGCTGGGCGATCAGGAAGAGAACGAGGTCGCGATCCGATTCCAGTTCCAGCTTCTGTTCTGATCTGATTCGGATCCTCGATCCGACCTACAGAGTTCAACATGCAGCCGACCCCGAAAGGGGTCGGTTGTCTTTTTGAGGGGGGCCGTCGTTTCTTGGCGAATGGCCTGCGGCTCTCTCGGTCCGCACACGAGAATCCCGCAGCCATCTCTTCGCCGCGAGCTCGCAGAGTCTTGAGGAATAGCTCGAACTCTGACACGAAACGCTACATGCGGTCAAGAGTGCCGATGCCCAGCAGTCCCAAGCCCTGGCTCAGCACCCGATCAGTCAGCCGACACAGCGACAGGCGCGAGTCTCGGGTTGCGTCGTCGGGCGCCGTCAGCACAGGACAGTTGGTGACAAACACGCTGAAGGCCGAGGCAACGTCAAAGAGGTATTGACAGAGGCGGTGTGGTTCGAGATGCTCGGCGACCGAACGCACCGTGCTGGGATATCGCAGCAGCGCGAGAGCCAGATCCTTCTCCTCGGGCATACACACCCTGATCTGCGCATTGTCCCGCACGGTTACGCCTCGTTCGACGGCCTTTCGGAGAATCGATCGAGTGCGGACTACGGCGTAGAGCAGGTACGGCCCGGTGTTGCCCTCGAAACTGAGCATCCGATCGAACGAGAAGACATAGTCCTTGATGCGATCTGACGAGAGGTCCGCGTACTTGATCGCCGCGATGCCCACGGTCTCGGCGATGGTGCTTGCTTTGTCGCTTGAGAGGTCCGGGTTCTTGAGCGCCACGGCCTCGCGAGCGCGGGCTGCGGCCTCGTCGAGCAGGGCCACGAGTTTGACGTTCTCGCCAGAACGAGTCTTGAAGGGTCTGCCATCGGGGCCGAGGATGGTGCCAAAGGCGGCGTGCTCGAGCGAAGCCTGATCATGAGCCGCGCTGTTCTCGGCGTACCCAGCCTTGCGGGCAGCGCCAAAGACGAGTTTGAAGTGCAGGCCCTGGCGAGCGTCAACGCAATAGACCACCCTTTGGGCACCGAGTTGTTGCACCCGCCGCCGGATCGCGGCCAGAGCGGTGGTGGCGTAGAGAAATCCGCCGCCTCCAGACTCGGATTTGCGGATGATACAAGGCTCTTGGATGCCTTCGACGCGCACGACCACGGCCCCGGCGTCCATCTCGGCGACACCGCGATCAAAGAGATCTTGGACC
>JBGSRG010000293.1:0-3824 GCA_041737685.1 Phycisphaerales bacterium
GCAGTCAGGATTGCGGGGGTCGTCGGATTGATGGCGTTGGGTTTGCCGCTAGTCTGCTTGGGCGCGGCTTCCACTTCGCGTGATGAGAGGCACTGGCACAGCCCCGCCGCGGCCATGGCGCTTGAGACGCCGATCTCGGCCTGGCAGCCGCCCATCGCCGCGCTGATCGTCGCGCCCTTCTTGAACAGACTGCCCACTTCGCCCGCGGTCAGCATGAAATCAATGATGCCCTCTTCGTCGGAGTTGCAGAAGCACCAGTAATACATCATCACGGCGGGAATCACCCCCGCCGCGCCGTTGGTGGGGGCCGTCACCACCCGGCCAAATGCTGCGTTTTCTTCGTTCACGGCCAGAGCAAAGGTGCTGACCCACTTGAGAATGTGCTGAAACTCGCGTGTGGAATGGCGCACCACGTCGAGCCAGCCGTCGAGGTCTTCGTACTCTCGCCGCCCGGACGAGCCCCAGCCGCTGATAAGTTTGCGGTTCATCGCGGCGGCTCGGCGAGTGACACCCAAGCCGCCGGGCAGCACGCCCTCGGTGTGGCAGCCGCGATAGATGCACTCTTGCATGGTGCGCCAGATGAGCAGTAGGCGCTCGCGGATTTCGGCCTCGGTTCGCCAGACCTTTTCGTTTTCAAGCACCAATCGCGGCATAGACCAGCCGGTTTTGCGGTGGTTGGCAACGATGTCGGCGGCTCGCTCAGCGGGGTAGGGCAGTTCTGAAACACGGTGGCCGCTGAGTTCTTGTTGCTCTTGCACGACAAAGCCGCCACCAACGGAGTAGTAGGTTTCGGATGCCAGAACTTCGTCCGAGGCGCGGGCGGTGGCCTCATTCAGGGCGTAAGCCGTGAAGGTCACCCCGTTTGGGTGGAATGGCAGCGCTTGTTCCACGTGGAACAGAAGGTCGTGGGTTGAGTCAAAGTCGATGGAACGCTTGCCGGCCAGTCGGAGCCGACCGGCCTGTTTGACGGCTTCGACTCGTTCGACCAGGCCCAGCACTTCGCACGTGACAGGGTCTTCTCCCGAGAGGCCCATGATGATCGCCACGTCGGTTCCGTGGCCCCGGCCGGTTTTGGCGAGGGAGCCGAAGAGGTCGATCCGCACGCGACCGACGCGGTGGAAGGCCCCCGCTTCGCGCACGGCGGTGAGGAACTTCTGGGCGGCTCGCCAGGGCCCCATGGTGTGAGAACTTGAGGGTCCAACGCCGATCTTGAAGATGTCGAAGACGCTGATGGACTCCATGGGTGATTGTTGACCGGCCGGGCGAGGGGGAAGAGGGGGGCTTCTGGCGGTGGGGTTGGGGTTTGGGATAATGCTCTATGGCTGATGCGATGCACGGGTTGTCGAGAGGTTCTGAGGTTGGTTCTGACCGGCCGCGTGATGAGGCGGCGGGCTTCGTCGTCGGGGAGCTGGCGGGTGCGGTGGCGTTGGAGACGACGTTGCTCGCGCACGGAGTGCCGGCGGGGCAGGGGATGGGATTGGCCAAGCGGCTGGCTCAGACGGTGCGTGCTCGCGGAGCGCTGCCGATGGTGGTGGGTGTGGTGGATGGGCGAGCGCGGGTTGGGATGAGTGATGAAGAGTTGCGCGTGTTTTTGGAGGGCGCCGGTTCGCTCGCGAAACTGAACACGTCGAACATCGGGTCTCAGATGTTTCGTGGACAGAGTGGGGCGACGACGGTGTCGACGACGATGGAGTTGGCGGCGGGCGCGGGGGTATCGATGTTTGCGACTGGCGGGCTTGGGGGTGTGCATGTGCCGCCGCACAGCGCGGACGTGTCGGCGGACTTGATGGCTCTGACGCGGTTTCCGGTTGCGGTGGTGTGCTCGGGAGTGAAGTCGATTCTGGATGTGCCGGCGACGCGAGAGGCGCTGGAGACGCTGGGTGTGCCGGTGATCGGCTTTGGTACGGATGAGTTTCCGTGCTTTTACTTTCGCGAGCATCCGAGTGCGCATGTGAATGGGTGTGACGCGCGGTATGACGATGTGGAAGAGTTGGCGGCGTTTGTGCGGTTTGAGACTGCACGGACGAACCGTGCGGTGATGATTTGTAACCCGATCGCGGCGGAGCACGAGATTGCGGCGAGCGATTGGGCGCGATGGCTGGCTGAGGCGGAGGAGCGAGTGAAGGCTGGCGGCGGGGGTGGTGGGCGCGCTGCGACGCCGGCGCTGCTTGGGGCGTTGCATGAAGTGAGCGGCGGGGCGACGTTGCGAGCGAATGTGGAGTTGGTTGTGGCGAATGCGGACTTGGCAGCGCGATTGGCGGTGGAAGGGGGGAGGGGGCATTTGGCGGGAGGCACTAGGCACTAGGCAAGGGGCGCGAGCGAATCGGCGGGAAATGGGCGCGTTGAGGTGGGCCGCATCGAAGTCGCAAGGCCGAATTCGACGGCACGGGCGTGGGCATGGGATTGCGCGCGTGGGTAGGGTGAACGCGTGTGCGGGCTTTGCCCAATACACTTGCTGTAGATATGGACTGGCTGATCACTGGAATCGTTGTCGGGTTGGCGCTGGGCGCGGTGGGTGCGGGAGCGCTGGTGTGGTGGCTGCGCGGGCGGTTGATCGCGACCAAGCAAGAGACGACGGTGACGCACACAATCGCCGAGCGGGTTCGCGCGGTCGGCAAGTTGGTGGGGCTCGAGGTTGCGGCGAAGGAGATTGTGACCAAGACCAGCGGCTGGTCGTGGATTCCGCCGCTGCTGTTGAGCCAGGCGCGGCTGGCGATGATCTTTGCGTTTGAGAAGCAGTACTACGTGGACCTGAGCCGGGTGCGCGAGGGCGACGTGACGAAGTTGGAGGACGGGCGGTATCGCATCTCGCTGCCGGCGGTGGAGGGGTCGTTGCGGCTGTTGGACGTGATGCCGTATGACATTCAGGATGGGCGGATTTTGGGCCTGCTTGACGTGATCCCGATGAACGCGGATCGGCAGCGGCAGTTGATGCTTCAAGCGCAGCAGCAGGCGGCGCAGTTGTATTCTGTGAACGATCCGCGGTATTTGTCGGAGGCGCGAGCGAGTATCGAACGGCATCTGCGGTCGTTGCTCGGGTTGTTTGATGTGCGCGTGGAGTTGGTGTGGTCGGAGGACCTTGAGGGGATGATTGCGGAGCGTGGGGGGAAGGGAGCGGCAGTGGGGGGGTAAGGAGGGGTGGGCACTTGAAAGTGATCGCGGGCAAGGGCATGTTGGGATGAGGGGGATCGAAGTCGCAAGGCCGACTTCGATGGCACGGGCAAGGCGAAGGCGCACAGGCGGAGTGCTTGTGCTTACAAGGAAGCGGATGCCAGCACCGAAAGAGCGTCAGACTATTCAGGTTGTTGCCGAACGAGCCGTGCTCGCCGCGGTTCGGCTGCCTGATTCTAAGTACGACCAGGCGAATCCGTTTGGGGAGTTGCGGTCGCTCGCCGAGCAGGCGGGTGCGGAGGTGGTGGGCGAGGCGGAGCAGCGTCGGCAGAAGCCCGAGTCGGGCACGTTTATGGGCACGGGCAAGTTGGTTGAGGTGAAGGCGCTGTGCGATGAGTTGCAGGCGAGCGTGTTGATCTTTGATCACGATCTTTCGCCGAAGCAGTTGGCGAATATCGAGAAGATCGTCGAGCGAAAGGTGATCGATCGTTCGGAACTGATTCTGGACATTTTTGCGGGGCGTGCGGCGACGCACGAGGCCAAACTCGCGGTGGAACTGGCGCAGTTGCAGTACACCTATCCACGGCTGCGGGCAATGTGGGACCACCTGGAGCGCATCGTCGGTGGTGCGGGCGGCATCGCGGGGGTGGGCACGCGCGGGCCTGGCGAGCAGCAGTTGGAGATTGACCGGCGGCTGGTGCAGCGTCGTCGGC
>JBGSRG010000316.1:0-6435 GCA_041737685.1 Phycisphaerales bacterium
GCGGCGATGGGCGCGAGCGCGGGGTTGGCGCGTGCCGAATCAGGGTTGAACGCGGCTGTTGGATCGATGGGGCTTGTTACGAGTGAGGTGCAGCCTGCGGCACCAGGGCGGCCAGCGTCGGAGGTTGCGGCTCAGCCGGCTCCGCAGTATGTTGGGGAGCGATACAACGATCTGCTTCGGGGCCTTCGCTCGTCGTTGACCAAGCCCTCGGTTAGTGATGATGCGGCGAGGGAACTGATTAGCAGCTTTGTTGCGGATGTGGGTGCGCTGCCGGGGGGCGTGATCTATCTTCGCGAGGTTGATCAGACGATCGACGGGCTGCGGGCCCTGGTCGAGTCGAAAGCGGCTGGAAGTACGCCGGTGGACGCGGGCCGCATTGGTCCCGGACTTATCGCGGGCGCAACGCACGAGGTGCTCGACGCCGAGCATGTTCGCTTTGAGATTCCCGCCTCGGGTGGCGGTCTGGTGCTTGAGTTTTTCAAGGTGCCGATGCCGGGTGGGTCGGCCCCGGTGTGGATGGGGGTCAACGAGGTTTCGGCGAAGCAGTTCACGGAGATCGTTCGATCGTTCGGCGGGTTTGAGGAACTGCAAACGATCATGCCAGCGTTTCGAGCCGACGAGGACGAGCGGACCGGCCCACGCGTTTGGCAGTGGGTGTGGACACGGCGGGCGGGGGCCGGAGAGCCGATTGCGCAAGACTTGGCGCCCGCAGCGGCGTGGCTTCGGCGGTCAGAACTTGCGAATGCAGACGAGGTTTACCCGACCGGGGGTGTGTGGGAGGCACAGGGTGTTCCGGGCTTGCCGACTCTGGAGGCTCCGATGCAGCACCTCCCGCCCGACGCGGCAGTTTACGTTGCGCAGTTGGTGCGGTGTCGGCTGCCAAGCGAGAGCGAGTGGCGCGCGGCCTGGGCGAAGGTTCGCGACGGGTTTGAGCCTTCCAAGGCTAATCTGCGCGACCAGACATGGGCCGTGCAGCGGGACCACGTAGCGGCGAAGGCGGCCGCGGGCCGACGAATGCCTTCGGCTTCGTCGGGAGCCTTTGTTCCCACGCTCGAGGCGGACAGTGACCGGGAAGTTTGGGACTCGAACGATGGGGCGCTCTGGCTTTGGCCCACAACGGCGGGTTCCGGGCCTGCGGCCTCGATCGCGGGCAATGTCAGCGAGTTTGTGGTGGCACTGCCAGCGGATGCCGACGTTTCGAGCGTTCTGGCTATTCGCGGCGTGTTGGAGGCCTCGGCCGACAAGTTGAAGGTGGCGGGTTGCTCGGCTTTGGGACCGAAGCGCGATCCGGGCGAGTCGGCCGGGGTGATCCTGAGCGAAGCTCGTGAGGGATTCGCCGACGTGGGGTTTCGGCTGGCGTTCAGCGGGGTTCGTGAAGGGCCTTCCAGCCTCGCAGAGCGATTGGCAACAACGTTGGAGCCACTGCCATTGCTGCGACGGTCTAACTGAGAGGGCTGTCGGAAGGTTGTCCACGGATTGTGGAATCTGTTGCCGACTTGACGATCAACCCTGCGGGGTGTTAGCGTATCGGGCTTGCGATGGAGTATGGTTCGCCCAATCTGGTGGCGGATGGAGGCGATGGTGGGGATGTCTGGGTTGGGGATAACGGGGGTTAGAGGGCACGCAACTTTGTTTGCCCAGAGCGTGCAGGCCGCGATGAGGATCCATCAGCGGCGTGGTTTCTGAATCCGGTTCGCCAAGGAGTGGCTATGACCGAGTCTCGAAAGCGTGTTCATCTGTTCGTGGCACGGATGCTGGCGTGCACCGGTCTGGCGGCTTCGATGTCGCTGGCGCAGATCGTTCCCGGCACGCAGCCGGGGCAGACTGACCCATCAGACCCGCAGCCCGGTCGGCCGGGCTTTGCGGATCCTGAGCCAAACGCCGGCGAGACGCCGCGAACGGGCAAGGAAGAGCCCCCGCTCGCGGAGTTGGCTCGGCCAACGGCTATGCCCGAGGGGGCCGACCCCGAGAGGCCGACTTACCTTGTCAGCGCGTTTGTTTTGAAGTATGGCAACGAGCACCCGCAGTTGCCCGCTATCGACGACCTGCTGCTGCGCGAGGTGAAACTCGCGTGGCGTGACGGCGGCTATGTCGAGTACACGCCGGGTGAAGAAGAGGCGTATGTCGTTATTGGCGACGTGGCGATCAAAAGCCCGGCCAAGTTTTCGTCCAGAGCACTGCTTGCGGTGGCGCGGGCGGTAGTGGATGAACTGAACCGTTCGGGCATCATCGGCGTCACGGTTTCGCCGTCGGACGCGGAGTTTGCGGCCCCGGAGGAGGGCGACCCGGAGTGGGGCAAGGACGTGCGCAAGTCGGGGCGCAACGCCGTGACGTTCATCATCCGCACGGGCGTGGTGACGGAACTCCGGACGATCGCGCTGGGCGAGCGACTTCCCGGCGCCGATCGGATCAACAACCCGGTACACGCGCACATTCTGCGAAACTCGCCTGTGCAGGTGTATCAGCAGGACGATGCGGTGCGCGAGGATCTGCTGCGAAGGGATCTGATTGAGAACTATGTGTTCCGGCTGAACCGTCATCCGGGCAGGCGCGTGGACATCGCGGTGTCGGCGGCGCAGCAGCCGGGCGGGATTGCGCTCGACCTGCTCGTGAACGAGAACAAGCCGTGGTTGATCTACGCCCAGGCATCGAACACCGGCACCGACACAACGGCGGACTGGCGCGAGCGGTTTGGCTTTATCCACAATCAGTTGACCAATCGCGACGACATTTTCTCGCTCGACTACATCACGGCGGGCTTCCAAGACAGCCACGCGGTCATTGGTTCGTACGACACGCCGATCTTTGAGGACTGGCTGCGGTTCAAGCCCTACTTCTCGTGGAACGACTTCACGGCGTCGGACGTCGGCTTCGCGGGCGAGGACTTCAGCGGCAACGGCTATGTGCTCGGCGGCGAACTGGCGGCGAACGTCTACCAGCACCGCGAACTCTTCGTCGATGTGTTCGCGGGCGTGCGATTCCAGCACGTGGAAGTGGACAACGAGGCGGTGGACGTGGCGGGTGAGGATGACTTCTTCATCCCGACTTTCGGAGTGAGACTTGAACGGTTTACGGACGTGTCGCAGACGAACCTTGACGTAAGCGTAGAGTTCAACCTGCCCGACGTGGCGGGCACCGATCCTGACACGCTCAACGAGCTCGGTCGCATCAATCCGGACGCGGAGTGGGTGACGCTGCAGTGGAACTTCTCGCAGTCGTTCTATCTTGAGCCGCTGCTGTTCAGCGACTGGGGCGACCCGCAAAGCCCGAACGCCACGCTGGCGCACGAGGTGTATCTCGGATTTCGTGGGCAGTATGCGTTTGGTGCGCGGCTCATTCCCAACTTTGAGCAAGTGGTCGGCGGCCTGTACACCGTTCGCGGATACCCCGAATCGGTGGTTGCGGGTGACTCGGTTGTGGTTGGCAACCTTGAATACCGCTTCCACTTGCCGCAAGCGCTAGGGCTTGAACCGAACCCGTCAGAACTGTTTGGCCGGACGTTTCGCTGGCAGCCGCAGCAGCCCTATGGGCGTGCCGACTGGGATCTGATTCTGCGTGGGTTCCTTGACGTGGGCCGGGTCGTGCAGTCGGAGCGTGAAACCTTCGAGTCGGACTCCACGCTCGTGGGTACGGGCGTGGGCGCTGAGATTTCGTACCGGCGGAACTTCAGCCTGCGAGTTGATTGGGGCGTAGCGCTTCAGGAGTTGGAGGACCGGGTGAGCCAGGGCAGCAACCGGTTCCACATCGTGGCGACGATCCTGTATTGACCCCCGGACCTTGCGTTTGGGCGGCTGGAAGGAACGATTCGGAGCGACGGCGGTGGTTCATTTTCACGCCGCGCGACCTGTGGTCGGCTGGCACGGTGCTGGGGCGAGCGAGATCGGTGTGCCGGGCTGAGATTGCAGGCAAGCCCGCCGCCGAACCGAGATACGTTCGTAGTGTGTTGAGGTCGATCTGCGGGTGCGCCCGCGGCGGAACCGGGTTGCAGGATCGGATTGGCAAGGTATTCTGTTCTCTGGAGTTGCGCGCGGAAGGGTGGTCGAGCGGCCTTCGCCCGAAGGGCTAGGGGGCTGAGTCGATCGCTCATTCCGGGGCCCGAGAGGTGCCGAGGGCGCTGCGGGCGCAGGCGGCGGGCCAAGGCCCTTCCACCGGATGCGACTTAATGGAACGATGGAGTTGGCGGTGTCGCCGGTGAGCGGCGAAGGAGACTGGTATGCGGAGCGTTGTTGATTCTCGTCCGACCACGCGTGGCTGTGTGGTTGGTGTTGGACTTGGGCGCTCGGTGTGGGTGGGCGCGGGCGTGTCGCTCTTGGCGACGAGCGTGTCGTGGGCTGGCCCGCAGGGCGAACAGGTGGTCAGCGGCAGTGCGCAGTTCCATCGCAATGGGAACTTAACGCAGATCACCGCGGCCGACCGGACGATCATCAACTACAACCAGTTCAACGTTGGACAGCAGGAGACTGTGCGATTCGTGCAGCCGAGTTCAACGTCGCGCGTGCTCAACCGCATTTCTGGCTCAGACCCCAGCCGTATCAACGGCACTTTGCAGGCCAACGGCATTGTCTACTTCGTAAACCCGGCGGGTGTGTTCTTTGGGAATGGTGCACTGGTCGATGTGGGCGGCATCCACGCCGCAGCGGGCAACATCTCGAACAAGGATTTCCTTCGCGGCATTGACAAGTTCACGGGGCTGAGCGGTTCGGTTGTGAACGAAGGTCAGATCCAGGTCGCTTCGGGCGGGCTGGCGTCGCTGGTTGGTCACAACGTTGTGAACTCTGGTGTGATCACGGCGGATCGCGGCGTCGTGGCGATGGTCGCCGGTGACAGCGTGGTGCTGGGCGACCGAGGCGGTGTGATGACGGTTCGCGTCAACCAGCAGCCTTCGGACGCTGGAAGCCCGGCTGGCGCTCCCGCAGCGGGTTCGGTGGGTGTGTTGAACAGCGGTCGGGTTGAGGCCCGCCAAGGCTCGACGCGGATTGTTGCGGGCGACATGTACGCCCTGGCTGTCAAGAACACGGGCAAGATTCGCGCGGGTGATATCAAGATCGAGGCTCAGCACTCTGGCGCGGGCGGTGCGACAGCGCTGCCGACGACGGTGCAGGTTGAAGGTGTGCTGAACGCTCGCAACGGCGTTCGCGGGGGGCATGGCGGCGCGATCCAGGTCATTGGCGACAAGATCATCGTGCTCGACGCCAAGTTGGACGCTTCTGGCCGGAACAGTGGCGGCACGATCCATGTTGGCGGCGGGCTTCGCGGTGGCGGCGCGATACCGCACGCCAGCGAGACGTATGTCGTGGATTCGAGCGTACGGGCCGACGCGGTTCGACGTGGCGACGGCGGCGAAGTGGTCATCTTTGCTGACGATCACACATCGTTTCATTCCTCAGCCTCAGCACGTTCGGGTGAACTTTCTGGCGATGGCGGCATCGTCGAGACGTCGGCCAAGAACTCGGTGAGCATCTCTGGTGCGCGAGTGGATGCGCAGGCTCGCTCGGCCGATGGCGAGGCGGGAACGTGGCTGCTTGACCCACTGAACGTGTCGATCGAGGCGAACCTGACCACGGGCGGGATGTTTGACGGTGGCGATCCGGACACGTTTGTTCCTACCGCGACCTCGGTGGTGGATGTGGCCGACGTGAACTCGAGCCTCAATGGCGGCACCAGCGTCGAGATCACGACCGGTGGCGCGGGCGCTGACGCGGGTGATATCACGCTGCAGGCTGGCGCGACAATCGATAAGACGATGGGCGCGGATGCGACGCTGACGCTGCGCGCAGCGAACGACGTGAACGTGAACGGGACGATTCAGTCGTCGGCGGGCACGCTCGACGTCAACTTGCTCGCCAACAACGCCGGCAACGGCAACGTGGACCCGAACACGGCGGCGGGCCAGGTAGCGGTGGGTGCAGCGGGCATCATCACGACCAACGGCGGCGATCTGGTCGTTGAGGGCATCACGGCGGTCATCGCGACGGGCGCAGCGATCAACACCGGCGCTGGCGATGTGTTCCTTCGCCCGACGGACGTCTCCAGCACCGTTGGCGTGGGCGCTGCGGCAACGGGCGATTTCAATGTCACGGCTCTTGAGCTGGCAACGATCACGTCGAGCGGCACGGTGTCGGTCGGCGCGGTTGGCGGCACGGGTGCGGTTGATCTGAACGTCGTTGACGTCTCCGCCGGGGGCTATAGCCTGACGGTTGAGGGCGGCAGCATTGTCACTGACGACGTGACGGTGGCCAGTGGGCAGGCGATTCGGCTTCTGGCCAACACCGGCGCCGTTGACGACGTGAACACACCCACGCTGCTGGCGCCCAATGGGCTGGTGCAGATCCGCGGCAACGACGTGACGTTCGCGGGGAGTGTCACGATCAATGCGGGCACGGGCAGGGTTGAGTTTGTGCCCAATGCCGGGCGCACCGTGAGCGTTGTGGACGC
>JBGSRG010000335.1:0-2592 GCA_041737685.1 Phycisphaerales bacterium
CAACGCCCCCCTTCCCGCGCATCCACGCCCGACGAACCCGGCTCCGAGCCTTCGCCGCTCCCGCCTCGACCGCGCGTGCGCACGCTCAACGCTCAGGCCCGCATCGTTCGCTGAGCCTTTAGAACGGAATGTCGATCGAGAACGAGAACACCCGCTCGCGGTCGCCGTCAACTTTGATGATCGGGAAGCCAAAGTCAAACGCCAGCGGCGCAGGGCCCAATTGCGGAATCCGCAGCCGCATGCCAAAGCCCACCGAGACGCGGTAGTCATCGAACCCGATGTCATCGGTCACCGTGCCCGAGTCGACAAAGGCTACCACTGACACAAAGTCCTTCCACACCGGCTGCTCGATCTCTGTGCCCGCAAAGAACAGCCACGTGCCACCAACAGGATCGTCTCCCTGCAGCCCCGTGCTGTTGACAATGCCCTTGGGCGAAATCGCCCGGAACCGGTAGCCGCGGAACGACGTGCCGCCCAGGTAGTACCGCTCAAACAGCGGCGCTTCGTCCGGGCCTTCGGGAATGTACGACGCCCCGACCTTGATATTCATCACCGTCTTGCGCGACAAGAAGTCCTGATGGATCGGGAAGTAGAACTGATGCTCGGCCGACAACTTCGTGAAGTTGAAGTCGCCGCCAACACGCTCTATCCCCAACTCCGTCCGCGCCCCTTGCGTCGGCCGAAACCGCGAATCCAGCGTCGTCCGAAGCAGGTTGAAGCCAACGCCAAGAACCAGGTTGTCCCCCTCCACCTCAAAGAGATCCACCGACGCGTCGCTGTCAACATCGCTGATCTGCACGCGCTCCGCACGAGCCGTCACCGAGCCTGTCCAAACCTCACCAAATCTCCTGCCAAGCGCACCGCGAAACGCCAGCCGAGCCTCGTTGTACTCATCAAACTCACGCGCAAAGTAACCCCCCGTGATCGAGCCTGAATAGTCCGTGTCGAACAGGCTCGGCTCGGCGAGCGAGGCCGAATACTGCGAAGTCTCGGTGCCCGGCTGGATCGAGATGTTGAACACCTGACCCGCACCGCGAAACGCCTTGCCCGCGATGAACTCGCTCCAAGATTCCGGGAAGTCGGCAACATCAAAGTTCCGCTGGTTCAGCCCGAGCAGGCCCGTCACGCCCGCGTCCGAGTTCAGCGCTGCGCCAAACTGGATCGAACCCGTGTTGGTCTCCTGAACCTCAACCAGAACGTCGCGATACCCAGGGTTGCTCAGCGTCTCAGGCTGGATCGTCAACTTCACAGACCCAGGCTCAAACAGTCGCAAATCATCCACGCGACGCTGCGCATCGCTCACCAGCCGCTCGCCACGCCGCGTCGCCGAGGCGTCCAGCGGCCGATCCGGCTTCAGCATGTCCATCTCGCGCAAAATCACCTTGCGCTGTGTGATGTCATTGCCCGCAACCGTGATCAACCCCGTCTTGAACCGCTCCCCCTCATCAATCACCAGCAGCAGATCAACCAACGGCCGGTCCTGATCCCGCAACTCGCGCGTCGACACCCGAACATCCACATACCCCATCCGCAAGTACGCGTTCCGAACCGCATCCAGACTCGACCGCAGACGGTCCACGCTGTACACGTCGCCCGTCTTGATCGTCAACAACGCCGCGATCTGATCCGCCGACATCACTCGCGGCGAGTTCCCACCCGTCCCCCTCGCCCCCGCATCCTCTGCAGCCCCCGCCGCACCCTCCGCACCCTCAACATCATCTTTCTCAATGTCCCCAACCCCGCCGGGCCCCAGCCGCGTCACCGCCTTAACCGACCGAAGCGTGTACAGCGGGCCCTCGCTGACCAAAAACGTCACGATCGCCTCGCGACCGTTCGGCGAGAAAATCACCCGGTGGTCCGCCCGAACATCCAGGTGCCCGCGATCTTTGTAGAAACCGATGATCGCCGTCACGTCCTGATCCAACTGCTCCTGATCCACCGGCGCCTTGTCAAAGATGCCCGAGGTCGTCGTCTTGATCGCCGACCGAACCTGCGCTGGGCTAAACGCCTTCATCCCCTCAAACCGAATGTCCGTGATGCTGACACGATCGCCCTCGATGATCCGAAAGACAATCACCACCTTGTCGCCAAGCGCCTCCTGCTCAACCGCCACCGACGCGTTGTAGTACCCCTTCTCGCGATACAACCGTCGAATCCGGTTCGCCGCCGATCCCAACTGAAACTCGTCCAGCGGCGTGGCGCGAAGCAGCGAAATCTCCGCCGCAATCTGCCCGTCGGTGATCTGCCGATTACCCACCGCTTGCACGTCATCAATGATCGGCGCTGGCACACACCGATACGTCAGCATCACCGAGCCGTCGTCATACGGCGTTGCCTCGGCAACGATCGTCTTAAACCTGCCAAGCCGCGTCAGCCGAGTCACGTCCTCGCGAACAACCTGCGCATTCAGCGGCGAGCCAACCCGCGCACGAACCTGCGCCCGCACCAACTCCAACTCGTTCTCCGGCACACCCACCAGCAGAACTTCGCGCACCGGCCGCTCGGCCAGCGGCGTCACCTCATCGGTCTTAAGCGCTTGCGCCGGTCCTGAAGGTTGCGCACGTCCCGGCAACTCCGGCGTCGGGCTGCGGC
>JBGSRG010000348.1:0-6179 GCA_041737685.1 Phycisphaerales bacterium
GCCCTTGAAGTTGGATGAGTCGGCCAAGACCGTTGTCAAGATCAGCCCCGCCGAGCATGCGATTGGCGAAGGTCTGCGAGTTGGTGTTGGCCTCGCTTATGGCGATCTCGCTGGCTGAATATGTTGGTGAACGATGCCCGAGAACACGGTTCCAGAAGACATCGGACTGCAGCGCTCCGGGCGAGTCGGCGATCGGCGCAGACGTGACGTCGATACCGATGAGCGTGACACATCCGGTGCCCACAAGGCGGCGGACAACGATCGCCTCGCCGTTCGGCCCGGTGATGATCGGCTGGGCGCTGTAGGCGTCGCTGTCGGCGCGCGGCTGAAACTGGTGAACCGTCGCTGACGAGGGAAGCCTGGCTCCGCTTACGCGGGTCAGCACGGGCCGATACTGCTCAATGTCGGTGCCCTCGACGCGATTGACCGAAACGGTGGGCATGAGATCGGCGAGCGGGTTTCCGGCTGCGCCAGCGCCGACCCAAGGCTGTCCGGCCTGCGGCATAACGACCACCAGATGGCCGCCGCGCTGCACCCATTCGCGGATCGCGCGGGCCTGAAACTCAGAGAGTTGAGAGGGTTGCCCTCGCGAGCCGCTGGTCCAGGCGATGACGTCGAACTGTGATAGACCCATCCAGCGATCTGGCAGCGCGTTAAGGATCAGTCCGCGTGCGAGTTCGACGACGAGGTGGGCGTTGGGCGGTGGCGAATCTAAGCCCCGGCCGGGTAAACGAGATGCAGAATACTGCTCGAGGCCGGCGGGCCGATCGCCGACAATGGCCCACGTGACAACGTGGCTTGGGAGCAGGTTGAGGATGGGGTATTGCGTTCGACCGAGCACGCGGCCCGCGGCGAAGTTCAGCGCCCCGCTTCCCCCACCACCGCCGCCGCTCGCTCCGGTGACAGCGCCTCCGGCTACGTCTGCTCCCCCGCTCGCTCCGTCGATAGCCTCGGCTTCGTGCGCGGTTATGTCGAGCGTGGAGCGAAACGTGACCGAGATGGGCATCCGGGCATAGAGCCATACGGTCTGTTTCACGCCCGGATTGATGACTGAAGTTCGTTCGATGTTGGCGACGTCGCCGTCGGGATCGGTGAGGGCCAATCGCAACAAGACGTTCCGCGGCTTGGCGCCCGAATCGACCACCTCAACCTGCAAGCCGAACCACTCTCCAGCGCGTGCCGCTTGGCCTGTGCCCAACTGGACGACTCGCAGCGCGATTTCACGGGAACCAGCGCCGGCCGAAGTCGGAATGAACGGCTCTTGCGTGGTTGTGTCGTCAACGATCTCCCGAAGTGCCGAATTGGTTGGCTCGCCTTGCGGTTGGGCCTTCGCCTCCCAAGCACAGCAAACTCCGACCACGGCGACCATCAGCGCCAACGGCCAGCATGAACCGCTCGCGACGTTGCTTGACGGCCGGTCCCTTTCACCCAACTCCCCGCCGGCCATCGCCCGAAAGCGCCGTAAAGCGCGCAACACCGACTTGATCGTCGGGTCGGCAACGAACGGAGACTGAACTGTGGCCGGTGTGCTGGTCGGAATCATGCGATGCGGAAGTGTAACGGGTTTGAGTTGGGCTTCTGTATGGACGATACCGGTTTCGTGCAGAACTTCTCGGTCGAGACCTGGCTCCTGATGTTCCTCGTCGCCGGGGCGTGCGTGACGGCCATGCTGCTCATGCTGGCGAACCAGTTTGGGCGGGAGCGAGAAGTGCACGACTTGCGGGTCGAGGTTGCCCGGCTGCGAGAGGCTTACCGCAAGCGGCTGGCCGCGGGTGCGGGCGAAATCCTTGAGGTGGACGAAGCGCCGCTTGAAGATTCAACCTTCGACACGCCGAGTCGGCCGGAAGAGCTTCGCCGGGCGGCCTAATCGCCTGCGCCAACGGTTGGGCTTGGTCCAATCAGGCGGACGAACGGCGTGTTGGCGTATGTGCAATCGCTTACTGGCCTCTTTCAAGACATTTGATAGTATTTTGTTTGGACTTTCCTGCAAAGGAATCTGTGCGCACGTCCGCACCGAATCACCGAGTTGAACGTATTGAACGATTCGTATACTGCCACTCTCAGTCGAATCGACGCTCATCGGGCATCGTCTGCGAACCTACTCAGGAGTCACAACAGTGACCAGCGACCTCTCCCCAAAGGACTTAGCCTCGGTCATCGGTGTCAGCGAGTCATCGCTCAAACGCTGGGTCGATGAGGGTCGGTTGACAGCAACGCGAACCGTTGGTGGCCATCGCCGAATTCCGCTGCATGAGGCGATCCGGTTCATTCGCGAGACCAACGCCTCAATCTCCAGCCCCGAGTTGCTGGGCTTTGCGGACTTGTCGCAAAGCCAGGTTTCGTCTGTTCTTGACGGCAGGTCGGACGTCGCGCTCAGAGACGCTCTGGAAGCGGGTGATGCCGATACGGCTCGCGGGCTGATCCTGGCCTGTCACCTCAGAGAGCGGTCGATTGCGCACTTGTGCGACGGGCCAATCTCCTTCGCGATGCATCGAATCGGCGAGTTGTGGCTGCACAGCGATCGCGGTGTGATGGTCGAACATCGCGCGGTGGAGATCGTGATCGAGGCGATGCACGTTGTGCGGTCAACTCTTGCGCCGCTCGATGCCGATGCGCCGGTTGCGCTCGGAGGAGGGCCGGAGGGCGACCCGTACACGCTGCCGTCATTGTTCGCGGCGACCACGCTTCGCGAGGTGGGCTATCGAGACGTGCAACTTGGCAGCAACACGCCGATGCGATCGATTGCCGACGCCGCAAGGGAACACCACCCGAGGCTTATCTGGATCAGCATGAGTACCGACGACGCGCGTGACCGATCGATCGACGGGCTGCGCAGCCTGTGCGAAGTCGCGGCGGACATGGGTGCGGTGGTAGCGGTCGGGGGCAGATCGGTCTTTGCAAGGCCGCTTCCGGAGGGAATGCGGTTGCACCAGATTTCGTCGATGTCTGAGCTGGCAGCGCTCGGCAGGGGTTTGCTGTCGTCGATGCGCATGCCCATCGCGAACGGAGTTCGCGGAGCGGACGCGGCACGGGTGAACGGTCACAAGCCCGGCTTGAACTGAAAGCACGTTGCGAAGGGCGATCATCTAGCGAGAGCAGCGGTCAGAGCCGCTTGCGCTTCGGCTGATGCGATTACACGTGCGCTGAGCGCTGCCGCGTTGTGAGCGATCTGACGATCGCTGGAGTTGTCGAGGTCGTTGAGCAACGCTTTGGTGGCGCGGAGCGCTTCGGCACCGCCGCTGGCCACTCGCTGGGCGGCAGCATCAACAGCCCGGTCAAGGTCGTTGAGCGTTGGGACAGAAGATGAGACGATGCCTCGCTCGAAGGCCTCTTTGCCGGACATGAGCCCGCCGCGAAGCAGCACTGCGCGGGCCGGGCCGGGACCGATCCGACGGACCAGCCACGGAGCGACGACCGCGGGGCACACGCCCAGATCAACCTCTGGGAAGCCCACTTTGGCGTCATCATGCGTGATGGAAAGGTCGCAGACGGTGGTCAGCCCGCAGCCGCCGCCTATCGCCGCACCGTTGATGCGTGCGATGGTGACGCAGGGCAGTTCGCGCAGCGCGATGCACAGATCGGCGAGCAGCCCGAGCAACCTTGCGGGGTTCGCCGGGTCGGCCAGCACCTGCTTCAGGTCCATGCCGGCGCAGAACGATCTGCCCGAGCCCGTGATGATGAGCGCCTTGACGCCGCTTTCTGCGGGAGTGGTTCGGAGTGCCTCAGCCAGATGGCCAACACGCTCGGCGACTGCCTGCAGTAGCTCGATGGAGAGTGCGTTGCGAGCGTCGGGCCGGTTGAGGTTCAGGCGGGCGATGGCGCCCTTAACTTCGAGCGTTGCCAGCGGCAAAGAGGGTGCGGCGTGCTGAGGGTCGGCGTTCATGTCAGAGCGTACTCAGGCCGTAGCGACGGCCTTCTCGTGGCGCAACTGACCGCACGCCGCGGCGATGTCTCGACCGCGAGAAGCACGAATGTGGGCGTTGACACCGGCCTGCTGGAGGATTTCTTGAAAGGTCAGCACGTCGTCGTCGATTGGCCGCTCGAAGGGCAGACCGCGCACCTGGTTGTAGCGGATCAGGTTGACGTTGCCGCGCAGGGTTTTGGCGACGCGGGCGAGTTCTCTGGCGTGCTGCGGCCGGTCGTTCACGCCGCGAAGCAGAATGTATTCGAGCGTGATCTCTCGGCCCGTTCGCTCGAACCACTTGCGGCAAGCGCCGAGAAGTTCTTCGATGGTGGTGTACTCGGCCCAGGGGATGAGTTCGCGCCGGATGGTGTCGTTGGGCGCGTGGAGTGAGAGCGCGAGCGTGACGGGCAGGTCGAGCTCTTCGGCCAGTCGTTCGATGGCTTTGGGCAGACCGACGGTAGAGATGGTGATCTTGCGAGCGCTGATGCCCATGCCCCACGGCGCGGCGAGCGTGCGCACGGCACTCATCACGCTGGCGATGTTGGCGAGCGGCTCGCCCATGCCCATGAACACGACGTTGGTGATGCGGCCTGAGCCGGGTTGTCCGGGCGAATCGAGCATGCGAGCGAGTCGGTAGACCTGTTCCACGATCCGGCCGGCGGAGAGGTTCCCATCAAGCCCGCCCAGGCCCGAAGCACAGAACTTGCAACCGACGGGGCAGCCGACCTGCGAAGAGATGCAGGCGGTTCGGCGCTTGTAGCCCGCGATTCCGGCACCCTGTGCAAGGGTGTCGGTCGCGTGGCCCAGCGCAGAGTGGCTTCGGTGTTCGCCGATGGCATGCTGAGCGTTTTGGCCTGGCTCGCGGTTTAGCTCGCGATCTGCGGGGATCATGACGCACTCGGTTTGCCTGCGCGGGTCGAGCGGCGTGGTGAGGCCTTGCGGGTTGGTTGATTGTGTGGGGCCGTGCGAAGGGTTGGCGTCTAGCAGGGGAAGCGAGAGCGAACTACGCGCTTGGATACTTGCCTGCTGGTCACCTTCGAGGTCATACTCACGCCATTGCACGAGCAGTTTCTGTGTGTCGTCGCTGGCACGCTGGGCACGAACATCGAAACCGGATTCGAACGTCATCGCTCTCAGTCGCTGACGATCGGCGTGCGAGAGGTTGGTCATCTGGGCCGGATCGGTGATGCCCTTGGCGTAGACCCAGTTGAGAATCTGTTTTGCACGAAATCGGGGCATGTTGTTGGCAACACACCACGCGCTGAGCGTGTCGGGGGTGAACTCAAAAAAATGGACGGGCGGGTGACGCACTGGGGAGGATCGTATGTGCGTTGAGTCCGCCGGTTGCGCGTTTGATCATCGGACCAATGGGGCCGGAGTCTTGGCTGCGGGCGTGGCGGTGGGTTGCCGCTTGTAGATGAGGGTTGTCATGTCGAACCAACTCTGGTCGGGCATCTGGATTCGGACGGTCTGAGTGATCGAGTCGGGCGATGAGAATCGAAAGGCAATCTCAAAGGGATAGGTGTTGCCGGGCAAGCCGGTCGAAGATCCGTCTTCCTGACGGTCGGGCGCGGGGGCGAAGACCTCGCCGCGGAGGATCAGGATTTGGGTGTGATCGTCGTATGCACCGGTCGCGTCGACGGCGTGCGTGGCGAATGAGTCGATGGAGTGGAGCGTGTAGTGACCGTGGCGAGGATCGAAGCCCAAGAGCGTGAGGGTCTCGGACTCGACGCCCTCGAAGGCGAGTTTCGTGCGGCTCTGGACGAAACGACCGCCGATGACTTTGGTGATTGAGGCGTTGCCTTTGCTGACGATGGGCTTGGCACCCGGTGCGGGTGTGAAAGATGAATCAACAGACCACTCGCCAACAAATGCGTCGAGCGCTGCGTGTTGCTTGACGGGCTTGGCGCTCTCGATGAGACTCTCGATCAGGCCGCGCTGTGAACCAAAGTTTTTGTCGGCCAGCGGATCGTCGATGAAGTCGGGCGGATCGATCTCGGCTTGTGGCATGGTGCTGTTGGGCTGGGCGGCGACTGTGCGGGCGTGCGAGGTGCCGATGGTCGCGACCAATCCGACGCAGACGGCGACGAAGAGGGCGGCGAGGGGAGCGAGCTTCACGAGGGCCTGAGAGCGGGCGGCTGTCACGATGTGGGCTCCTGAATGGGCGAGTTGTTGGGGGACGATGAGACGGAAAAGTCTGGCAGGTGATGTAAGCCGCGACGGGGCCGGAAGTTCCAGAGATACCCGAACAAATATCCACAATCAAAATCCGAAC
>JBGSRG010000360.1:0-2845 GCA_041737685.1 Phycisphaerales bacterium
GCGAGGTCGATCCCGCGGCGAAGTACGCCGTGTCGTCGGTCGAGACCAAACGAACCACCACGCGACCGTCTGCGCCGTTCATCACAAGCACGCTGCAACAGGCCGCGAGCACGCGACTGGGCTTTGGCGCTCGGCGCACGATGCAGGCGGCGCAGCAGTTGTACGAGGGTGTGGACGTGCCGGGCGAAGGGCCCGTCGGTCTGATCACCTACATGCGTACCGATTCGACGAGCCTGTCGGGCCAGGCCCTGAACATGGCGCGCACGTACATCGAGAAGACTTACGGCCAGAAGTACCTGCCTGAGAAGCCCAACTTTTATTCTTCCAGCAACAAGGCCGCGCAGGAGGCTCACGAGGCGATCCGCCCGACAAGCCTTGAGTATCCGCCCAGCCGCGTTAAGAACGCCCTCAAGCCCGATCAGTTCCGGCTCTACCAGATCATCTGGGAGCGGTTTGTGGCGTGCCAGATGAAGAGCGCCGAGTGGGACCAGACCACGGTGTTGATCTCTGGCGGAATGAACCCCGCCAAACCCTGCGTCTTCCGTGCTTCGGGCCGCACACTCGTGTTCGACGGCTTCTACAAGGTGGCGGGTGTGCCACCCGCGGCCGACACCGCCACGCTGCCCAAACTCGACGCGCCCAAGCCGCTCTTCCCATTCTCGATCGACGCGGCCCAGAAGTTCACGTCGGCACCAGCCCGCTACAGCGAGGCCTCGCTTATCAAGGCTCTCGAATCCGAGGGCATCGGCCGACCGTCAACCTATGCCTCGATCATCCAAACGATTCAGGACCGCAAGTACGTCGAGCAGATCGAACGCCGTCTTTATGCCAGCGACCTTGCCGAGGTGGTGACGGACAAACTCGTCGAAGGCTTCCCTCGCATCATGGACGTGGGCTACACGCGCGAGATGGAGGCCGAACTCGACAAGGTTGAGGAAGACCATCTCGACTGGATCGACATGCTGCACCGCTTCTACGGACCCTTCCGGCAAGCGCTCGAAGGCGCTGAGGAGTCCATGAAGCACGCCAAGGCAGAACTTGTGCCCGCCCCGGCGGAGTACAAGTGCCCCGACTGCAAGAGCGCGATGGTGTACCGATTCGGCAAGAGCGGTCGGTTCATGTCTTGCTCGACCTATCCCGAGTGCAAGTACGCTTGCCCAGTAGACCGCGAGGGCAAGCCGCGTCCGGTTGAACACGCCAACGTTGCGTGTCACAAGTGCGGCGCACCCATGAACCGTCGTACGGGCAAGTTTGGCCCATTTCTGGGCTGCTCGCGCTACGGCGACGAGAAAGCGCGCGCCAAGGGCGAGGCGTGCGACGGCATTCTCAACATCGACGCCAAGGGCTTTGTGGTGGCGCCCAGCCAGCCGCCTCTGCTGACCGATCTGCCCTGCCCAAAGTGCGAAAGCCCGATGAACCTGCGCAACGGCATCCGTGGCCCGTGGCTGGGCTGCTCGAGATTCCCCAAGTGCCGCGGCCGGGGCAAGTGGGCCGAAGTGCCCGACGACAAGCGCAAGGCGCTGGAGGACGCGCTCGAGGCTCACGACAAGGGCCATCCGGTGCCGATCATCCGCACACTCGACGGCAAGCCGCTGACCGACGCCAAGGGCAAGCCGCTGCCCGATGCAGCAAGAGTCGACCAACTGGTTGAGGGCGTGTCCATGACCGGCGGCGAAACGGACTCGGGCGACACGGGTGATTCGCGCGAGGAACTCGAGAGCGCGGCGTAGCCGACTGCGGCGACTGCGCCTCGACCAGCCTCGACCGGCCACGATCAAAGGTAATGCCGAGCGGAAATGCCAGCGGCGGGGAGCGCCAATGACAGCGCAAACGGGGAGAACAACCTCTCGATGCCCGCGCTCCCGAGACTCACGACCGCCGCGCTGCAAACGTTGGCTGAGCAACTCCGCTTTGTGCCGCGAGAAGCCGCCACAAGGCAACTTGTGCGCGCAGAAGCACTCGCGGTCGAGGTGATGACCGACCTGTTCGGCGGCAACACGCGCCGTGCCGCAAGCAAGGCCGCCGCACCACCGCAAGTTCCGCCAAGCACGATCGGCGAGGGACCGAAGGCCTATCCCGCCTCGTGGGTCAGTTGGCGCATCACCGGCTATCGCGATCCCAGCGTGGCGCTGGGCGATTCATCGGTCGAGCTTGCGACTCCGCCGATGGCAGCCAAGCGGCCGAGATCCAGCAAAGCAGCGCGAAACGACCCGGGCATGATTCCCGCCAGCGCGCTGCTGGCCGATCTCGCAGCGCTCATCGAGCATCTCAGCCACGCGGCGTGGATCGACGAGGAACGATCGGGCCAGTTGCAAAGCAGCCTTGCCGACGGAGCACTTGCGGAGCCTCGCACGCGGGCGGGTTTGCACGCAAGTCGTTCCGCCGCTGGCCCGGCGGATCAACCGTCACCTGCGCCCGAGCGATGGTTCACAATCGAAGAACTCTGCCTGCGTTGGAACGTCAGTCGCAAGTCGATCGAGCGCTGGCGCAAGCATGGGCTGTGGTGCAGGCGGGTGCGGGTTGAAGCCCGGCCCGGTGTGAAGCAAGACGCGAACCACATCGCGAGCACTCGCACACGAACCGGTGGCACGCTCGGACGTTCGCTCTTTGCACGCTCGACCGTCGAGCGCTTTGAGCGGCTGGCGATGCCCGCAGCGACCGAACCTCGCAGCAGCGCCCGTCAACCGGATCATGGTGATGGCACGCGAGCTGGTGCTCGCTCAGGCACGCGCACTGGCCCGCGCACGGGCGTGCGCATCTCCGATCGCCAGCGAGCCAGGATTGTTCGCGAAGCCGCCCGATATCGCGGCACTCTCGGTTGGCCGTTGATGCAAACGTGCCGTCG
>JBGSRG010000375.1:0-1883 GCA_041737685.1 Phycisphaerales bacterium
TCGCACCGACGACGCTCTGCCTCGAATCGTGCCGCGTCCCGTCACGCTCATCCTGCACAGCCGCGATGACGAGATCATTCCATTCCAGCACGGTCTTGATCTGATGAAGGTTGCTCCCCGGGCGCGGTTTCAAGAGATGACAGGCTCGCACATTGCGGCGATCCGCGCTGTGCCCGGAGCGTGGGAGGCGATCAATTTGACGCTCGACGAAGCGGGTTTGCCGTGAGCGCGTCGCCATGCCAGCGCGTGTCTGCCGCAAGCGATGAGTGGGCCGTTGGATTGCTGAGCGTGTCGGCGTTGCGGCAAGCAAGAGTCTGGCCGTCGGTGCAATCAGTGGTGCATGGTTCCTAATATGGAGACGGTCCGTCGTGAGGTTGTCGCCGCGCGTTCGATCTGGCCGCAGCCCTCACGTTCGACGGGCCACACGCCCCTGGGAGTCTGGTTCATGAAGAAAGTCCTCAAGGTTCTCTTCGTTCTGGTGCTGGTCTTTGTGCTGCTGGTCGTCGGCGCGGTCTTCGCCGTGGGCTACTTCATTGACGATCTGGCCAAGAAGGGCATCGAGGAGGGCGGCACGCGGGCCTTGGGTGTGCCCACCACCCTTGATAGCGCCAACGTGGGTTTGCTCGCCGGGTCTTTCGCGATGAACGGTCTGCGTGTGGCCAACCCGACGGGTTACTCGGCGGATTCATTCCTGACGCTGGGAGAGGGCGGCGTGGCTGTGAACTACCAGTCACTCCAGAAGCCGACGATTGAACTGCCGGAGTTCACGCTCAGCGATCTGGCGGTGTCACTCCAGAAGAAGTCCGGCAAGGCCAACTATCAAGTCATCCTGGACAACTTGAAGAAGGTTCAGGGCGAACCGGGGAGCACCGAGCCACAGACCCCAGCACCCACAGAAGAGGGCGAACAGAAGCGATTCGTCATCCGGCAGTTGCTTATTCGCAACGTGCGGATCGATGTGGATCTGGTTGAGGTTCCGGCGGCGCTGGGCCAGATGACCGTGATCACGGTGCCGATCGACAAGATCGAACTCTCGAACGTTGGCCAGACGGGCACCGGCGTGCAGGGCACGGGCGTGACGATGGAACAACTCATCAGCATCATCGTGCAAGCGGTGCTGAACGCGGCGGTGGAGAACGGCGCGGGCAAACTGCCCATCGACTTTCTCAATGATCTCCAGAGCGAGTTGGCCAGCCTCGATGGGCTGAAAGGGCTGTCCACGAAGGTCGTCAAAGACGCGACCAAGGCCTTCGAGGACGCGACCAAGCAGGCGGGTGAGAAACTCAAAGACGCGACCGAAGAGGCCAGCAAGAAGCTGGGTGAGGGCCTGAAGGGAATCGGCGACGGACTGATCCCCGGCGGCAAGAAGCAGGACGACAAGAAGAAGTGAGCCTTGTGCTTCGGCAGCGCGCCGCTGGCACGGTGCCGACGAGTCTCAGGACACGCCGGTCGGGCCGGGAATTCGCGTGCGGATCGACTCGATCCGAGCGCGAGTGCGAGTGGCTGGCGCATCAACGTTCGCATTGATCGCCGCACCCGGCACGTGCGCCGAGACGGACGGATATCGGTACGCCCGTTCCACTCGAGACGAGATTCGGCAGAGCAACTCGTGCGTGATCGTGCCCGCCGCCGCCGCGAGTGTTGGCAGATAGTTCGGTGCGCTGGGGTCGCGGCCATAGATCTCGACTTCCATCGCTGGCCCGCCGCTATTGCTGTTCCGCAAATACATCTCGGGCACGTCGGTCACATCGACCGTGATCTGGTCCATGCTGACACGCCCGATGACGGGTGCGTAGACCACTCCGGCTGAAGCGCCGTGTACCGTGCCGTCGCTGCTCGAAGCCGAGTCGGGCGTTGAGGCTTCGTCGGCATCGCCCGCGCCG
>JBGSRG010000387.1:0-3253 GCA_041737685.1 Phycisphaerales bacterium
GGCCGGGGCCGTGGAGCGACACCGCCCGCGCGACCGTGGCGGCGTAGCAGTCTGGAATCTGAAATCAGGTGGAAGGCTGGTCGGTCGTGACCCTGCGTTCGCGGGCTGTCCAGCCGCAGAATGTTCCGGTTCCCCATCCGACAACGAGCGCCACCAATATTGGAATCCCGGCGGGGAGAACGACCGTCCAATCGAACATTTTGACCGGCGCATCCTTCCAGTTGAAGTACACGAAGATCATGACGAGGAACGCGGGCGTCGTGACGAGCGTATCTCGTAGTTTCTCGTTGGGAGTCATGGGCCGATACTTTGCCGGCTTGATGCTGCTCATGCAGAATCCTAGGAGCCGCACGAAGGCCAACGACCCCGCCGCACTCACGTTCCTGACCATGACGACCAAGCCAAGTTTCCGCGCCGAGTTCAAGTCGGGCGAGGGCGGCAAAACCGCCGTCTACATGGCCCGCTGGGTCAACACACGGGGCGAAAAGGGGCCGTGGTCGGAGGTCACGGCGGCGACGGTGGCGGCGTAGAAACAGCGTCGGCAAACACAGCCGTTCGCACGCGATCAGTTCAGGTGTGTCGCGTAGACCAAGCCGCAGTTCTGGCAGTTGAAGATCTGAAAGTACGCGCCGCAGCCTCGTTCACAGCCGGGTGCCCAGAACTCCCCGAGCCGCCATTCGGGTTCATCCACCGGCGCAGCCTCGCCCGTGCCTCCCGGCCCCTTGCTCTGTCCAAACCAAACCTTGCCCTCGGGAGTTGCAGCCGGGTCCCACTTGCAGCACGGGCACTTGTCGTCGATGATCTTGCCGCCCTCTTCGTAGTTGCCGTAGTGGATGGCCGCAAGGACTTCTAGTTTCTTCATCGCCGATCCTCCGATTTCAAGGGGGCAGGTCGCTCTCGGGCGGCGCTACCCGAATCGCAGGGACACATCGCCGGAAACCTCGAACCGCCGTATGATAGCGGCATGCGTAAAGGGCTGCACCAGAACGGCCACGATTTCGAGGATGGCAAGCCGTTTCCGGTGCTGAGCATCGGCTACGGTGGAGCACGGTCGTCCGACGAATTCGTAGGCCTCCTTCAGCGATATGCCATTCGTTACCTTGTGGACGTTCGGACGAAGCCCTACTCAAAGTTTCGGCCCGAGTTCTCCAAAGAGGCTCTTGAGGCCATCGCTCGGCGCGCAGGTTTGGTGTACGTCTTCATGGGCGACACGCTCGGCGGGCTGCCTAGCGACCCTTCCTGCTACACCGAGGGCAAAGTCGACTACACAAAGGTCCGCGAGCGAGACTGGTTCAATCGCGGCATTGATCGCCTGCAGGCCGGTTGGAAGGCCGGGCACCGATTAGCCGTCATGTGCGCGGAACTGGAGCCGGATCGCTGTCATCGGAGCAAGCTTGTCGGCGAAGCGCTCATTGCCCGTGGTGTTCTCATCGGCCACATCGACGAAGACGGGGATGTCATCACGCAGCAAGCCGTTCTGGACCGTCTAACCGGAGGCCAGGCAGCACTTTTCGATACGGGTCTAACCAGTCGCAAGACCTACCGACCACAAAACGGTGCCGATGAGGAGGTCGCTTGATCGAACGGGTACTCACGATTGGCGCATACGGATTCAACGAACGCACCTTTATCGACGCGCTGAAGGCGGCGGGAGCGGATTTGTTCATCGACATTCGAGCGCGGCGCGGAATGCGGGGCTCGGCGTATGCCTTCGCCAACGCTACGCGACTCCAAGCGTCGCTTGAATCCGCGGGTATCAGGTACACACACGCCAAGGAGTTGGCTCCGAGCGAGTCCGTGCGAGATGCACAACGGACCGCAGACGCCGCGTCCGGGGTGGCAAAGAGAGAGCGGACGCGGCTCGGTCCGGCCTTCGTTTCAGCATACGAGCGAGAGTGCCTTTCGGCCTTCGACCCGAAGCGGTTTGCGGCTACCTATGTCAATGATGCCAAGAGGCCCGTTCTTTTCTGCGTCGAACGTGAGCCTGAGGCGTGTCATCGGTCGCTTGTCGCGCCGCGACTTGCAGAGGCCTTTTCCGTTCCAGTGCAGAATGTTCGCCCATAGTCGAATTCGTCTCGCTGTCCTCTGCGGAGTCGCCCATGTCCCAGTCCAATTCCACCCGCGAGCGTGTCGTGATTGTCGGCAAGACGCACATGGGAGGCGGGGTCTGTGTCGGTGGAATGGTCGAGAAGACTGGGCTTCCCGTTCGGCTGCTTCCCGTTGGCGGCTTCTGTCATCCTCCGAACACACCCTTCGATGTTGGCGAGGTATGGGAGATGTCTCTGCGACTCAGAACCGGCCTCACCCCGCCACACTCTGAGGATCACGACGAGTGGAGCGCGAATCGAGTGGCGACGGTCGCAAACTTGGGAGGATGGATCCGCAGCAAGCGCAAGCCGGTAATCGGCGGCCCTGCCGCGCTGTTTGGTGGGCGCATGAGGTTCACGAACGCGGGCAAAGGGTTTCTTCGGCCCGATCCCCCAGTTCCAAACTGGAGCACTGACTTCTGGGAGTTGCCTTTCGCGCTCGTTCACTACAAGGAAGGTCAAGCGGATCGCTACCGATCTGAACAGGGCACAACATTCGACGTGAAACACGTCGGCCATCAGGTCCCCGCTGCCAAATTGTCTCCCGGTTCACTCGTGCGAGTGTCGCTAACACGCTGGTCCACAATGCCCAGTGCGCCAGAACGGGGCGAAGAATGCTGGCTCCAGCTTTCTGGATGGTTCTGATGTCTCGCGCTCCAGCACAGGACGCATGCCGAGCCAGTAGCATCCGGTACCTTCGCGCCCGGAGCCCCCATTTAAAGCACTAGGAATGCGCGACAATCGCGGCGGGCGGCTGTGTTCTTGGCCGGGAGAGGTGCGGAGAGGGCGGCACGCCCTCTCTGCATCAGCGGCCAGACGACTTATAGAGGATGCGGGGCGATCCAACTCGCTCGGCAATCTGCCCGAAATCTCCGCGCGCTCGTGAAGTTGGTACCCGCGATCGTCGATGCCATGAAAAGTGTCCTCCGCGTGCCGATTGACGGCTCGGGTAGCGGTTGGACGTGTTCACGAGCGAGCCGCCGAATCCATTGATGGAGACACTGAATCATGGCTGACTACATCCCCGGTCCCGATGCGAACTTTCAGGCGTGGCAATCCAACTTTGTGACCTACGCCAACGCCAACCTTGCCGCGCTCGGGCTGACCGCGCCGGACATGGCCCCGATCACCGCCGCGCAGACCGGCTGGGCGACCGCCTTCCCGGC
>JBGSRG010000414.1:0-3400 GCA_041737685.1 Phycisphaerales bacterium
TCTGGTCCGCCCGGCCCACCCGGACCGCGACGAGACTTCAGCGGCGGGCCAAGCAGACCCTGCTCGCGCAAGCGCCGAGCAATCGACTTGCGATCGTTACGCCGGTTACGATCTGACGGCTTCTCGTAGAACTCTTTGCGCTTGATGTCCTTGGTCAGGCCTTCTTTCTCGCAGAGTTTCTTGAAACGCCGGAGCATCTGGTCGGTGCCTTCACCGCTACGGGCCTTGATTCGGATTGCCATGGACAAAGACCTCAGTTCCCGCACGATGTGGCGGGTTTGGAACAGAGCCGAAAGACGCACAGGCGTCGAATCGACCGGAATCGGAACGACCCTCCCGGCCAGTTTGGGCCGCTGGCGGGTCGGGCGGGAAGTAAAGGCGACTGATCTGCGGGATTCAACCGGTTCAGGCCGGATGGCCCGCAGGGAATGGGAATTGAAGTTCGCGTGCTGATTATCGATGCGTTCAACCTGCTCTATGCCGCCCAAGCCGCCTCCCCCGGTTTGGGGCGACTGTCAGTCGTGGATCTTGCGGGCATCATCGCCGCTTGCCCGCCGCCGCATGGTGTTAGTGGGACGGGCTCAAATGGGCTTGTTGAGGCCGTGATGGTGGTCGATGGCACGGGTGGCGGGCTGCAACGCCGGATGGGCGACTCCGGTGAACCCACGCCGAAGAGCCGCGGCGTGCGGGTTCGGCTCCGATTCGCCGGGGCTGGACGCGAGGCTGATGACGAGATTGAACGGATGCTGCTGAAATTGGCAGATCGTGGCGCAGCGAACGGCGCTGGTTCGGCACGTGGCTGCTTAGTGGTGAGTTCAGACAAGCGGGTTCAGGCCGCCGCGAAGGGCTTCCGTGCCAGATGGATTCCCAGCGAGGTCTTTCTGGGGTTGCTTTCGGGCAGTCTGGACCGGTCGGGGCTGGACGCGACCGGCACAGGACAGCCTGACCGACCAGCATTCGCCACGGAAGTTCCGCTTGGGCGTGAGTCGACGAGGTGGTGGATGCGGTTTTTGGAGGTTGACGAAACGATGACCGCCACGGCGGCCGCAGAGATTGAGGCTGAGCAACACCGAAGCAGCAAGCAGCCACCGATTTTCCTATCGCCGCCGGTCAAGGGGCGTGCGAAGTCTGAATCGGCCTCGTCCGAACCCGTGAAGCCGACGGCTCGGGCCCGTGACCTTGCCAAGCCCAAAGTTGCGCGGCCCGCGGCTGCGGTATCCGATGACCATGTGTTGGTCGATCCGGTGCTGCGCGAGGCGATCCGCGTGTGGGGCGATCGGATTCGACCCGACGACTTGGAGATGAGCAAGTGGCTCAACGACGAAGCGCATGGATCGGGACGATTGGCTTGAGAGCGTGGTCCCGCAGCACGGCTGTGGCGACAATGCTGATGGTGTCAATCGGCGCTGGCGGCTGCCAAAGCACGAGCGGCCAGCAGGGCCAAGACCGTGCGATCACTGCGGGCTATTCCTTCGGAACGCTGACGTGTGATCTGGGGATTGAAGTGACCACGGAGCAGGTCGCATCGGCGGCGGAAGAATCGCTGCGCTTGCGCGGCTACAGCGTCACATCCAGAACCGTAACAGCGGATCACGCGAGGGTGGTGGGCAAGAGTGCAGGCGACGGCTGGTTGAAGCAGGCGGTCATAGAGTCAAACCTCACGGCCGAGGGTAATCGGCTGCGCGTTCGGGCTGAACCCTGGGGTAACGAGTCGATGTCGCGAGCGATTCTCGACTCTGTGCTGTCGATGATGGGGCGATGATGGAGCGATGTCGGAACGATGACGGGGAAGTCGTGCCTTCAACACCGATCGCACCATTCAATCCGCCCTTGATCTCGGCCGCGATCAGGCGCCCTAGCGGTCGTTGATCGCCACGTACTTCGCGTCGTGTGGGCCAACATACTCGGCCTTGGGCCGAAAGAGCCGATTGCCGTGCAGTTGTTCGACAACGTGCCCGCTCCAGCCCGCGATGCGACTCATGGCGAACATCGGAGTGAACAGATCGAGTTTGAGCCCGATGGAGTGATACGTGGTGGCCGAATAGAAGTCGACGTTGGGGTAGATTCCCTTGGCACCGACTTCGCGGGCCATGATCTTCTCGATTGCGCTGCTCTTGTCGTAGAGCGCTTGGTTCCCGGTGTCTGAGGCGAGTTGCTTGGCAAGGGTTTTGAGGAACGTTGCGCGTGGATCGATGGCTTTGTAGACGCGGTGGCCAAAGCCCATGATGCGCTCCTTCTTGGCCAGTTTGCCCATCACATAAGGCTCGACCGCGTCGAGTGAGGCGATCTCTCCGAGCATCTCCATGACTTCCTCGTTCGCACCGCCGTGCAGCGGCCCGCGTAGTGAGCCGATCGCCGCCGTCAGAGCCGAATAGACATCGCTGAGCGTGCTGATGACCACTCGCGCTGTGAAGGTCGAGTTGTTCAGTCCGTGGTCGGCGTGCAGAATCATGCACACGTCAAAGGCCCGCTCCATCGTCTCGGTGGGTGCCTCGGCGTTGAGCATGTAGAGGAAGTTCGCCGAGAACGACAGGTCTTTCCGTGGCTCAACGATCTCCAGTCCGCGGCGCGATCGATCGAAGGCCGCGATGATCGTGGGCACGCGGGCGAGCACCGTCAAAGCCTTATCGCGTGCAGAAACCACGTCGTTGGCGTTCGGGTCGGCGTCGTAAAAGGCCAGCGAACTGACCATCGTTCGCAGCATGTGCATCGGTTGGACCGACTTTGGAATCTGCCGAATCTGGGCGATCGCCTCGGGGGGCAGGGTGTAGCGAGATCGAAGGTCTGTGCCAAACGCCTTCAGTTCGGCGTTCGTCGGCAGGCGCGAGTTCAACAGGAGAAAGACCGTCTCCTCGAAGTTCGAGTTGCGCGCCAGGTCGTCAATAGCGATGCCGACGTATTCGAGCACGCCCTTCTCGCCGTCGATAAAGGACATGCGAGTATCTGCGGCGATAACGCCCTCAAGGCCCTTCGAGTATGCGCTCATGGTCCGCCTGCTTGATGTAGGTTTCGAGAGCGCCGCCGAGTCACACTCGCCGCACGCGTAAAGGTCTGGCCACTATAGGGTGCGCTGTCGAAGTGCTCAACCGCTCGCCCGGAGTTGGCCTTACCATCCGGTACGTATGTTGATCCCGCTCGGAACAGATCGTCCGCTGCAACGCCCCTCGCTGGTAACACCCGCGCTCATCGCGGTCAATGTGGTCGTCTTTCTGGCTCAGATGGCGCTCAAAGTCCGCGCAGGCGGTGAGGGGCGGGCGTACTGGGAAACGTTGGGGCCGTGGATGCTCAATCCGCTCGGAAGGGCGGGGGCGGGTGCCGGATTCGCCTGGTACCAGCCGCTGAGTTCGGCATTTCTGCACGCGGATATCTGGCACATCGGCGGAAACATGCTGTTTTTGTG
>JBGSRG010000499.1:0-3214 GCA_041737685.1 Phycisphaerales bacterium
GTCAATGACCTGGAAAAAAATGCAAACAACAGCTTTGTTTTCTGGTGTTCTGGCTATGGGCCCTTTAATGCTGATGCGGGCTCTGGCTGGTCCTAGTGATTCTTTCGATCCACTTGGCCAAACGAGGGCGCCAGCCGAGCGGGTTTGATCTGACGGCGCTGGTTCGAGCGACGCGGGGCTTCAGCGGAGCGGAGATTGAGCAGGCGGTGCTGGCGGGCCTGCACGAGGCGTTTGCGGGGCAGTGCGAGCTGGACACGCCGACGTTGTTGCGGGTGGTTGAGGGTTCGCCGCCGCTGAGCGTGACGATGGCGGAGCGGATTGGGGAGTTGCGGTTGTGGGCGAAGGGCCGTTGTGTGGCGGCGGATTGAGGGGGGAAGGGGCGGCAACGCAGCAAGGCGGCAAATCAGCGGAGAAGGAAATCGGCGAAGTAGCACGGAGGCGGTTGGATCAGCGTGGGCGGTGCTGGGTGATGCCGAGTTCTTCTTCGGCGACATCGGCCTCGGGCTGATCGCCGACGGGCGCTGCCGGGGGAATGGGATGGGTGGTTGAGACCGCCGCGGCACGGGTGCGGACGACGACTTCGGGCACGGGTGGGGCGCCGGTGGTTTGTTCGTTGGTCTGCTTGCGCGAGCGAGACTTGGTGAGGCGCTTTTCGCCGCTGCCCGCGTGGGCCGGTCGCTCGTGGACCGCGGCTTGTCTGCCGTCTTGCGTGATGGTGTAGGTCATGCCGATGGTTGTTTCAGGCTCGCCGTTGATGAGTCGGTTGACGAGTTCGACGCCCTGCATGAGGGTGTGGTCGGTGTTGGCGACTTCGTACTTCCACATTCCGAAGCGCCCGCGCGAGTAGATGGAGCGGGCTTCGAGCCAGGGGATGATCTCGGCGAGCACGTCGTCGCGGTCAACGCTGGGGGTTGGGTAGGAGTAGTCCGCGTAGTAGCACCAGCGGCTGACGATCCGGTCGCGGTCGCTGCCGTCTTTGTTGAGAAGGCCGGCTTCTTCGCAGCCGCGGATGACGTCGTTGATGACCGCGTCGGGGTTCTTGCCGAAGTCGCCGGGCGTGGGCTTTTGGGCGCTCTCGCTGACTTCGCACAGCAGCGACCAGAAGCGGTCTTTGTCGGGGGTCATGTGGGGCGAGTAGTTCGAGAGATAGGTTGCGCGATAGAAGGGGCAGTTGTCTTCGGGAAAGTACATCCAACTTTTGGTGCTGGGCGTGCAGCCCACGCCGCGAGTATCGGCGGGCGTTTCGGGGCGGGCCTTGAGGCCGAGGCCGACCATGTAGCCGGAAGAGTGGAGCAGTCTGCCCGCGGCGTGGCGGATTTCGGCGGGCACGTCGCCCACGAGCACGCCGCGGCAGAGTGTGTCGAGCGGGATGGCGCTGATGAGCGTGTCGAAGCGGGCGGTGGTGCCGTCGGCGAAGAAGAGAATCTTTCGGTCGGCATCGATGGACTCGACGCGTTTGTTGAGACGGATGTGTCCGCCCGCAGAGGTCGGGCTGGCGGGGTCCAGGCCGAGGTGTGGGCCGAAGCGGCGGTAGAACTCGCCGGTGCCGCCGCGGAGCGGGAACTTGAACTGGTTGTTCGGACCCCAGCCGAAGTCGTCTTGGCCGAGCATGATGTTTTTGAGGGCACGTTCGACGTCGATGACGGCGACGCGTTCGCCGATCCAGGACTTGTTCATCTCTTCTGGCTGGTGTGCCCAGACCTTGAAGTTGTAGGGTCGCATGAAATGCTTGGCGATACCCTCGCCGAAGACGGCGTCGATGAACTGACCGAAGTTGGCGGCGTCTGCGGGCGAACCGACTGTGCCCTTGCCGTTCTGAGCGGCGATGAGGCCGGACATGCACTCGAAGGCGGCCTGAGGAGGGAGATAGCGGATGTTGTTCTGGAAGGGATAGGGCACCCATCGCTCGAACATGCGCACCCAACTCTCGCGGTTGTTGAGCGTGAACTGGTCGCCCATGAGCATCTCGAAGACGCGGTCGTAGTAGGCGTAGTGGCTGAACATGACGTGGCCGCCGATGTCCCATGTGAAGCCGTGGTCGTCAACGAAACTGTGGGCCAGGCCGCCGATGTAGTTGTGGCGGTCGAAGACCTGGAAGTTGGCGTATCCGAGTTCTTTGAGTCGGAAAGCGGCACCGAGGCCGGTGGGCCCTGCGCCGAGGATGGCGATTCGCGGCGAACCGTCGTCGGCCCAGATTGCCGCATCGTCAGCGCAGGTTGCGTCGGTCCAGGTGCTGGCGGCGTGCTGGTTACCACGTTTGGATCGGACCGCAGCGCGATGGGGGTCAGCGGAATCGTGAGGGCGAGAGCCCCGCTCGGGCGTGGGTGCGGCGGACATTCAGGACTCCGGCGGGTGAGGAAGGGGTCAGAACGAGGCTGGGCGGGAGTGGACGGGGGTGAGGTTGCGGCGGGTTTGGGCGAGAGAGCGTGCTCGTTCTGGTCGAGTTGAGAAGGGTATGCGCCGGGCGCCGGGGCATTTGGTTGTGACAGACACAGGTGATGGGTGGGTGGTGGCTTGAACGGGGCGTGAGGGGCGTCTTTACAAATGAACGAGGGGTCTGTGTTTCAAGTGTTGTCATGCGAGCGACCGACGTAAGCGTGTGCCGGTTCGAGGCTTGCGGACTTTGAGGGCGGATGGGGAGTGTCGGTGATCGTGCGTGATCGCCGGTGCGCGTGATGCGAATTGTTCACATGCAGCCCAAGCGTCAGGTAGAGAGTCGAGTTCGCGGCATCCAAGATGCGGTGCGGGCTTGCCCAATCGGTGCAGGCCGCAGGTCTTTACAATCCACGGCAGAGAGTGACAAACAAATGCGTGACAGCGTTGGGGGAAATCTGCTAAACTGGCCTGAGGTCGCGCGGCATTGGTTCGGATCGCGTGGGAACACGGAGGTTCGCTTGGTACACCTGACTGCTCCGAAGACGAACCGAAGTTCGACCGGGCGTCGGCAAAGGAGGCCGGCTTGAACAACACAACACGCGACGTTCCGACACGCGACGTGCCATCGCGCGAGGTGCCAGCCCGTGAGGGAATGGCCCGCGAGAGCACGGGTGTGATTCGCTCGGCGGTTCGGATCACTGAGAACATTTGTTCGCTGCCGGCGGTGGCGACGCAAGACTGGTGCGACCTGGCGGCGGCGGCGCTGTTGCCACTGTGCCCGCCGGCGATTGCGGCGGTGTTCATCGGACAACTCGAGCCCAACGGCACGGTGGTGCGC
>JBGSRG010000543.1:0-2564 GCA_041737685.1 Phycisphaerales bacterium
GACGAGCGAACCCGCAAGTCGATCGCCCGTTTCGGTGGCGATGCGCTGACCCACGCGCGATGCCGTGTCGAGACCGCCGGGGCCGAACTTTCCGACGCTGAGCGAGGGCAACTCTCGGAGATCGTCGGTCGTGCCGAGAACCTTTACCTGCTGGTGGGCACGCAGATGGGCACCACCAACCGCAGCCAGAATCTGCAAGAGGTTCTTCGCGACGGCGGTCGAGACAACGTCTTCTCGGCGGGCGTGCTCGACGTGACGGGCAAACTCGTCAAGTCGCCGTTCGGGATCGAGCAGGGCCGGTTCAAGTCCGCGTGTCAGTGAGTCGTGTGCGACCGAAAGCGCCAGTGAACTCCGCTCGTTTCACCCGGCTCGGGGCGGTGGGCTGGGGCTCCGATCGCGTTCTGCGGTTCCGGGCCGGATCCGCGCGTCTCCCTCATACACTCCCGGCATGTGGAAACTCCTCGCGCCGCTGCTGGTGCTGATCGCCATCGTCGTCGCCATTACGCTCGGCGACGCGAACGATCCGCCGGCCGACTTCACCTTCATCAATCGCGGCGACGTGGCCACACTCGACGTGCAGCGCATGAGTTGGATGCAGGACATCCGCGTCTCGCGATTGCTCTATGAGGGTCTGGTCGCCAACGATGTGTTCAGCCGCGGATACGAGCCCAAGCCCGGCGTAGCCGAACGCTGGGAAGTGCTCGACGGCGGCCTGCGATATCGCTTCTATCTTCGAGACAACGCTCAGTGGAGCAACGGCAAGCCCGTCACTGCCGACGACTTTGTCTACGCCTGGCGACGCGGGCTGCTGCCCGACACCGTCAGCGACTACTCGGCACAGTTCCAACTGATCAAGGGCGGCGCTGCGTTCTACGCCTGGCGACTGGCCGAACTCGAGCGCATCGAAGCGATGCCCGAGAGCCGCCGTGCCGAGCGCGCTGAGGCCGCAGGAACGCTCTGGAGCCGCACCGAGGCCAAGTTTAAGGAACTGGTCGGGCTTCGCGCCCTTCCCGACGCCGACGGCCGCGCCAGCGCCGTACTCGAAGTCGAACTCGAACGGCCAACGCCCTACTTTCTCGACCTCTGCGCCTTCGCGGTTTTCTATCCAGTCTTCCCGCCGCTGGTGCGGCAGTATGAAGCACCGAGCCCTACGAGCGGGAGGCTTGACATCCGATCGGGCTGGACCAAGCCCGGCGTGTTCATCGGCAACGGACCCTTCGAGCTGGCCCGCTGGCGATTCAAGCGCGACATGCGCTTTCAGAAGAGTCCGACTTACTGGGATCGTGACTCGATCGCCATCGACACCATCGCCATGCCCAGCGTCGAGGACCCCAACGCCCAGGTGCTCGCCTATCAGTCCGGCGCGGTCGATTGGGTCAGCGACGTCAGCCCGGCCTACCGCCGGCACATCCTTCGCGCCAAGGCCGAGTTCTACGACGAGGTGCGTGCAACCCGCGCACAGTGGGAAGCCACCGACCGTACTTCGCCCGAGCCCGCCGACCTCGACGCGATGATCGCGCAGGGCTGGGATCCGGTGGCCATCGACTCGGCGCTGCCAAACGACGACCGCAAGAACATCCACGCCTTCCCCGCCTTCGGCACGTACTTTTACAACTTCAACTGCCTCGACCGTCTCGCCGACGGCCGCGACAATCCATTCAAGAATCCCAAGGTGCGCCGGGCCTTCGCCATGGCGATCGACAAACAGCGCATCACCAAGGACGTTCGCGGTGTGGGCGAGCGCACCACCTCAACGCTCATCCCGCGCGAATCAATCGGTGGCTACGCCTCGCCCGCTGGTCTTCAGTTCGACCCCGACGCGGCGAGAAGGCTGCTCGCCGAGGCGGGATTTCCCGCTGGAAAGGGCCTGCCCACCATCGAGATTCTCTTCAATAAAGACGGCGGGCACGATCTGATCGCACAGTCCATCGCCAAAGACTGGCAGGACTATCTCGGCGTCAGCGTCTCGTTGCAAACGCGCGAGATCAAGGTCTTCCGCAACGATCTGAAGAAGCAGAACTACATGGTCAGCCGCGCCGGCTGGTTCGGCGACTACGGCGACCCGACCACCTTCCTCGACCTCAACCGCTCCGAGGACGGCAACAACGACCGCAAGTACAACTCACCTGAGTTCGATGCGCTCATGGCCCGCGCCGACGTCGAGACCGATCCCGGAGCGAGAATGGCGATGCTCTCGCGCGCAGAGCAGATGGTCGTCGAGGAAGACCTGCCGCTGGTGCCGATCTTTCAGTACGTGCAGATGTACTTCTTTGACCCCGACACGATCACAGGAATCAGTTCGCACCCACGCCAGGAACAAGACTTGTTCCTGATCGACCGGTTGGGCGACGGCAAAGGCCCGGACCGAGTGAAGGCGATGCCGCCCGTGCTGCGGCCAGCGGCCCCAACCCCAACCACTTCTGCTCCTGCCGCATCGCCCGCGCTGATCGATCAGACACCTCCGAACGCAACGAACGCGGACGCCGCGAGCAGCACGACACCCCGACCAGAGTGACCAGCATGACCACCATGATCCTCCGTCGCCTGGTCCAACTGCCCATCAT
>JBGSRG010000557.1:0-2200 GCA_041737685.1 Phycisphaerales bacterium
CCCATCGCAACGAAGCGCAGGAACGCCGTCGCGACTTTGACGCCCGCGCGGCACGCTTCGCCGATGACGACGCGTCGAACGATCCGCCCTTCATCTTCGAGCGTGGCGGGCCGGTGTCATGCGTGTCGTGCCACCAAGGCAGGACGGAGCCGAGCCCTTCGGCTCGCCCTATGGGCTCGCAATCGCGCGATGACCGAGGCGGCTGGACACCTCCGGCACATCACAGCGATGACGCCGGCAACGCTCAGCAGAAAGGAGCACATCAGTGAGAGCGCTGGCACTTCTTGGCTATCGCGAGCGCCATGCCCCTCGCGCTCGGTGCGCGGGAGCTAAGTCAGCGAGTCGAATGTTCGTGATGGAGAGCGCGGGAGCCGTGATCGCGAACATGAGCGTCACGTCGGCATGCGGCTACGCCGCGAGTGTCAAGTGTGATCCACCTTTGAGAGAAGATTCCATGTTGAAGAAGTTCTGTGCAACCTCGGCCGCCATCGCGGAGGGAACCGGCCTCAGCACTTCAGCCGTAGTCGTCTCGCGCTGCTAAACGTCCCCGCTGTCCCACCACGAAAGGAATAATCATGAAGACCCTGACCAGCATCTCCGTCCTCGCCACTATCGCCGGAGCGAGTTGCCTCGCCCGCGCCGATGCAATCTTCTTCGAGACGAACTTCAACCCCGGTTCGTGGACCGTCTTGCCCACGTTCAGTCAGTCCACCGGCCCCGGCGCCACGCTCTCGGCCATCAGTGCCCCCCTGGCCGTCCCGGGCGGCCCCATGCGGCAGGACTTCACCCTCGACTTGCCGGTGAGCTCAGGGTTCAGCGTCATCTACGCCCCCATCGCCTTCACGGGCTGGACGTACGACCCCTCGGTCGATGGCGCCGTCGGCACGATCTCCGCGTCGGTCCGCACGCTCCCGCAGATCGAGAACTCACCGGGCTTCGGCGTGATGCGATTCTTTCTCTTTCAGAACGGTCGGCAGTACACCCTCAGCGCCCTCTCCCCGAACTATCTCACCAACTTTCCGACCTTTGAAGGCCACGGGATCGATTCGCCCGAGCAGGTGCGCACGGCCTCGGCCCTCGTCCCGACCGACTTCATTCGGATTCTCCCCGGTGTGGGGTTCGACTTCGATGATCAGCCGGACTAGTCCGGCGGACCCATGAGCTTCGGCTTCGGGTACTCGATGACATCCACCAGCATCGTTGGCGTCGGCACCATTCGGCTCCCGGTCGCGTTCGACGACGTGTCGGTGCGAATCACATCGATCCCTACGCCCGGTGCAGTGTCGGTGCTTTGCTTTGGCGGGCTGATGGCATCGCGGCGGCGACGCGGCGTGTCGTGCGGAACTGCGCCTGAGTCGTGCGTTGTTGAACCCAACACAGAAGCACCAAACCGCGGAGCGACTCACGCCGATTGAGTCCTTTGCAACCGCTTGCCAAGACCGCCGCAGCCCGATTGACCCGCCTTGGCGAGCAGCAATCGCCGAATTGGCGGCTCCCAGCCCCTAACGCGTTCCAAGAAATGTTCCATTGGTGTTCTGTCACCCCGACTTCGGATTGAGGCCCCGCAGGCCAATGGCTTGCGGGGCTTTCGTCTTTGGGCGTTTGAGTTGGGGACTGCACGGACGGTGCACTCCGGCGGTAGCGTTAGGTATCTCTTTCGGCGACCGCCTCCGGCAGCAACGCGTTCGCGCCACGCTCTCATCTGTGCCCCACTCCCGCATTCCCGCTCTGGCACTGCCCGCGAAATGCGCAAAAGCCGAAAGAAAATCCGAAAGCGTGGCGGCAACCTGGTGCCGATTCCGAACTAACTCTGTACCAACTTGCCGACGTTGCATTTTGGGGTATCTACTGGATGCGGGTTGACGCCCGCGAGGAGTGAGAGTGAGAGAGAGCCACCCATCCATCCCGGGTTCGTTGCGCGTTGATGCCGGCACGGCAGGGCGAGGGCCACTTCCGTGCTGCCTCTATGCGCGGACGGAAACAGACTTTGGACTTCAGTGAACCACCCTGAGGCCCGGCCCTGACCGGCCGTGCCTCGATTTGAAGCTTGCTCTGGATCCGGGCACGTCCGCCCCGATCTGGTGAGCTTGGCGGGAGAGGACATCCCCTGCGCTGGCGAGGTATGGCCTCGATCTCGGTCGGATGTGCTCCAGAGTTGTTCGAACCTGCAACGGCCGACGCCGGAGACCCCGGCGTCACG
>JBGSRG010000016.1:0-2493 GCA_041737685.1 Phycisphaerales bacterium
GGTCGTCCGGTGGCCGGTGCGAGAGCGATTTCTCTCGGTGCCGGCAGCTCTGTATGGCGTGGCGATGTTGAAGCCGCGGATTGGACTGGCGGCGACGATCGAACGCGGCTCCGGCGCGATGAACGTGTTCTCGGCGGGGCCGGAGCGAACGGTTGTTCGCGCATCGCGTGTGCCAACGGGCAGGAGCGACGCCGCGCAATCCGAACCAAATCGACCGGAAGTGGCTGGAACGGAAGCGTCTGGCCTGGAAGCAAGTGGCCCAGATGCGGCCGTCAATGGCGGACTCGACCGCTGGCTGGGCGCAGTGATGCGCGTGGCAGAGGAGACGGCGCGGAGCGCCGGCTGGCAAGGGCCGGTTGATGCGATTGGCGCTGGTGTAGGCGATGGTGCGAGTCGGGAAAGCTACGCGAAGGGGCGTTTGGCGCTGTGGCTGATCGATGGCTCGATGGAAGCAGACCCGGCGCACGCCGCGGACGCAGCGCTTCGGCCGATCGTGGTGACAAACCCGGAACTGTGGGTGTGTGTTGGCGCGTTGGCGGTTGCCACAAGCGAGCGTGCGTCGATCGCATCGCTCGCAGTGATGACGCGGGACGAGGTGCTGCCGAGTGTGCCGGCGTGGCAGCGTGTGAGCAACTGGTTTGCTCGGCCGCGAAACGCGGCGGCGGTGGTTGCGGCGTGCTTGCTTTTGGGGCTGGGTGTGCCGATGGTCAGTGCGTATTCGCGGGCATCGATCCTGGCGGATCGGGCACGGGAAGTGGACCTAGATCGCCGGCTTGCTGAGTCGGAGCAGCGGATCGGGCTGTACGGCCTGCTGCGTGATCGCCGCTGGCCGATGGCAAAGTTGATGGCGGATATCGCTGGGGCTGCGCCGGTCGGCATTGAGATTGACACGCTGGATTTGAATCAGGGTGAGCCGATTTCGGTTCGTGGGCGTGCGCAGAAGCCGGAGTTGGTAGCGACGTTTCGCGAGAACCTGACCAAGTCGCGGGTGTTTACGCAGGTGGCCACGCCGAGCGTTGAAGCGGATGCTTCGGGTGTGAAGTTTCAACTGACGGCGCGGGTTGAGGGCAATCGGGCGATTTATCCGGGCGAGCGGGCGGAAGACTTTGCGAAGTTGCCGCTGGCGGTGCGGATGTATGGGGAGGGTGCGAGTGGGGCGTATGACGCGCAGGACCGCGCCGATGCGGGATCGGATTCGGATAGGCGCGGCAGCGGACGATCGGCGCGGTCGTCGAGAGAGGGTGATTCGTCGGGGGGATCGGCTGTGGGCGCATCTGGCGGAACCGGCGGATCACGTTCGAGTGGCGGGACTTCGTCTTCGGGTGCTGCGGGTGGATCGCAAAGCACGGCTTTGGCACCTGCCCCGCCGCCATTGACTGATGCGGACTTTGCGGCGATGGACCGCGCTGCGGCGATGCGCGAGTGGGGGGCGAGAAAGGTGGCCGCGGCCCGAGCGACGGACGCGGAGGTGAAGCGTCGATTGCAAGAAGAATCAGATCGAGCGCGGCAGCGGATGACGGAACTTCAGAACGCGGGGCCTGCGAGCGGTGCTGGAAGTGGTGGCGGTAGTGCGAGCGGGGGGGGTGGCACATGAACGCACTCTCTGCCTGGTTTGCACAATCGCCGCGGGTCGTTCGCTGGATGGTGTGGTTTGTTGGCGCGATGGTGGTGTACTTTGGGGTGATCGAGCCGGCGTTGGACGTGACCCAGAAGGCTCAGTTGCGAGCGGGAACGGTGGAATCGCGCATTCGCAGGCTGGTGTTGCTGGGCAATCCGGACACCGACGAAGGTCGCGTGTCGACGCAGGTGCTCGCGAACTTTGGCAAGACCGAGTTGCCCGCCTCGGCGGGCGAGGCGGTGTATCTGTTGACGCGGCGGGTGAATCAAGCGTTTGACGACGCGGGCATCGAGGACCGAACGCAGATCGAGAAGCGTTCGACGTTCCGGCCGCGTGGCTCGGATGAACGGTTTGAGCGGATCATCATCGAGGTGAGTTTCGATGCTCGGCCGCAGACGATCTCCGAGGTTCTGGCGGTGCTCGAAGCGAGTTCAGAAGTCACGTCGGTGTCGCGGGTCCGGCTTGATCGGTCGAATCGCACGGGTGCGAACGCGGGCGTTCGGACGGTGCGGGGCACGATCGCGGTTGAGGCGTGGGCCAAGGCGCAGGCTCATGGGGTGGTGCGATGAACACACTCCGCGCTCTGCTTGGTCGAGTCTCACCGTTGGCCATTGTGGCCGTGCTGGCGATGGCGGTCGCGGCGTATGCGGTGGTGTCGAGTTTGTCTGCGCTCGTGGCGACGCTGGCGATTGATCAGACCTCGGCCGCGCCAGATCGCGAGCAAGCGCAGATCGATGCGTTCCGTACGGCTTTGCAGGGCCATGTTGCACAGATCGATGGCCGAAGTCTGTTCTTTGCGCCCGGTGCGCCGCGGCAGCCAGTGATCGATGTGGCAAGGCCAGAGACCGGGCCCCGCGAGCCGTTAGCGCCCTTGC
>JBGSRG010000027.1:0-10904 GCA_041737685.1 Phycisphaerales bacterium
GCCCAAAGACCTGATCACCCTCGAACAAACCGGTTCGTACTTCGGTGTCTTTCACGTTCTCATGGGTCGTCTGTCGCCCATGGAGGGCGTCGGTCCGGGTGATCTGACCATTGCCGATCTCTTGACGCGGATCGACGAACCCGCGCGCAACGCGGGCGGCGTGCAAGTTCGAGAGGTCATCCTTGCGCTGAACCCAAACCTCGAAGGCGACGGAACAACGCTTTATCTCGCTGAGCAACTCCGCACGCGACAGGTCCAAGTGACGCGGCTGGCGAGAGGGCTGCCCACCGGCTCACAGCTTGAGTTCGCTTCTAAGGCCGTGCTGGCCGACGCGATCGAGGGTCGGCGAGGCGTCTGATCCGGGGCGCGAGGCCCCGCGTATGCTCTGAAAGAGTGGAGCAAGCGGCGTGCCAACCCGATGCTATAGGTGGGCCATGCCGATTCCCGGCATGGTCACTGTTGGCGAGGCCGGTTCGGGCCAAGCCGTTTCAAGCCCCGCTCGAATGAGGGATTCGTCCAGACATGCGATTCGACGCCAGTCAAAGCATGAGGATGGGCCAGCACATGAAGCTGGCACCCAGGATGATCCAATCGATGGAGATCCTGCAGATGTCGATCCTCCAGCTGGAGGAACGCATCGCTCAGGAACTCGAGAGCAACGTCACGCTCGAGTCGATCGAGCAGGGCGATTCGGGGTCGTCGGAGTCGGTCAGCGAGAGTGATTCGACCATGATCGATGGCGTCGGTCGCGCAGCGCTCGACGCACGTGACGACTTCGACGCTCAGAGCGCTGTGGATCGGCCGCTTGAACTGGACTCGACCAACGGGGCCGACGACTTCTCGCGGCTCGACGCCTACGAGCATGATGTGCCGGAGTCGGCCGAGCACGCCTATGAGCCACCCGCTGCGCAAGGACCGACGACAGACTTTGACGATCGCCGGCGAACACGCAGCGGCGACGAGTTTGATGCCAAGGCCGACGCGATCAACAACACCGCGTCGCGCTCGGCTTCTATTCAGGAGCAACTGCGTGAGCAGTGGGCCTTGAGTGACGTGGACGACGAACTTCGCTCACTGGGCGAGGCGATCATCGGCTACATCGAAGACGACGGGTTTCTGCGCACACCGCTCGAGACCATTGCCGATCGTTTGCCCGCTGAGCACGCCACGGTGAACGCGGGCGTTGGGGCAGGATCGGCCACTGGCTTGTCAAGCAAGAGCGTGTCGAGCGGACACGGCAATGCAAAGGCCAACGGCCACATCGACGCACAGGCCAATGGGCGGGCCAACGGGCAGGCTCATCGTTCGCCACAAGGCCAATCGAACTCCGCTCAACCCGCAACTCCCGCGTACGACCGGCTCGAAAGAGCTTTGCGCGCGGTGCAGTTGCTGCTAGAGCCGCCGGGTGTCGCTGCGCGCGACACGCGCGAGTGCTTGCTGCTTCAGATCGACGCGAAGTCGGCCGAACGTCGGTCGCAGGACGATCAAGCAGAGATCTGGCCACTGGTTCGCACGCTCGTGGACGAGCACCTGGACGACTTGGCGCAGAACCGGCTCCCCAAGATCGCTGAGAAATCTGGCGAGTCGATCGACCGCATCAAGTTGGCCATGGAGAAGATGCGCCACCTGAGCCTGGCGCCGGGCCGCGTGCTCGTCGAAGAACCGACCTCGGCCATTGTGCCCGACGCGATCGTCGAGTACGACGCCGACCAGGACCGGTACATCGTCTACCTGAACGATCGGCGCTTGCCGAACCTGCGCATCAACCGCGAGTACGCGATGATGGCCAAGGACCGCGAAGCGCCCAAGCCCACGCGTGAGTTTATCAAGAAGAACCTCTCCAATGCCTCCTGGCTGATCGACGCCGTGGAACAGCGCAAGCGCACGCTCGAGCGTGTCATCCGCGTAGTGGTCGATGCGCAGCGAGATTACTTTGACTATGGTCCTGCCGCGTTGAAGCCGCTGCCTATGACGCAGGTCGCCGAGCAACTGGGCGTCCACGTCGCCACCGTCAGCCGTGCTGTGGCCGACAAACATCTGCTGACCCCGCGTGGCACGGTGGCTCTGCGGGGCTTCTTCAGCGGCGGCACGCAGACCCAGTCCGGCGAGGACATGAGTTGGGACGCCGTGAAGGCGGCGATGCAAGAGGTGGTGGACGCCGAGGACAAGAAGGCACCGCTCTCGGACGACGCGATCGCAGAGGAACTCAAGAATCGGGGCATCGAGATCGCCCGGCGCACCGTGGCGAAGTATCGCGACCAGCTCGAAATCCCCGCAGCGAGGCTCCGAAGGGCGTACTGAGCGTTCCACGCCGCGGAACTTAACGCCCGGAAATCGGAGCATTCCTTCACGCCGCTTTCCGGGGCGTCAGACGCCGTCCTAGGCAAGATGACTCCCAAAATAGTCGAACAATCTGCTCTGTCGGTGGCCCCCAACCCTTCTTCGCTGGCTCGGCGTATCGCCCGAGTGGCCGCCCGGCCAGAGTCAGGCCCCTTGTCCGAGTGCGAGCGAAAGATGCCCGGTGCCAGTCGCACCCGTCGAAGGTCCGATAGAAGCGTGATCGCTGGAGACATGTTTGAGCAGCATCGACCAAAGCCCGCCTCCCACTGCCAGTTCGCCTCTGGCCACGGGCGATTCGCAAGGCGGATCGACCGTCGCTGGTCAGGCTGCCAGATCGGTGCGTGCCGCACCCGTCGTTCGCTCGAACGTCGAGGTGCTCATCCTCTGTTACAACGAGGCCGCGAATCTCGCGCACGCGCTTGCGAGCGTTATGGACTGGGCCGATGCGGTTCACGTCGTGGACTCGGGCTCGACCGATGGCAGTCAGCAGATCGCACGCGATGCTGGCGCGAACCTCGTGCACCGGCCGTGGCTCGGGTACGCGCGTCAGAAGAACTGGGCTCTCGAGAACCTGCCGCTGAAGTCCGACTGGGTGTTCATCCTTGACTCCGACGAGTCGATCACGCCCGAACTTTGCGACGAACTCCTGTCCATCTCGCAGGCAAAGGGCCAGCCTCAGGCTTACGCGGGCTACTACGTCAATCGATTGACGTTTTTCATGGGCAAGGCCATCCGGCACGCGGGTTACTTCCCAAGTTACAACCTCCGCTTCTTTCAACGCGGCAGCGCCCGATACGAGGACCGCGAGGTTCACGAGCACATGGTGGTCTCGGGTCAGACCACCCGCCTCCGGCACGGCATGTTGCACGAAGATCGGCGCGGGCTTGAACACTTCATCGCCAAGCACAACCGGTATTCGACGCTTGAGGCGCGCGAGCTGATGCGAGAGATGGTCCGTCATGGCGGCGATCGGGCCACGCGGCTCGAACGCGGAATCGCCATGCGTCGCTGGCTGAAGAACAAGGTGCTGCCACGCTTGCCCTTCAGTGGGCTGTGGCGATTCACCTATATGTATGTGCTGCGGCTGGGCTTTCTCGACGGAGTCGCGGGGTTTCGCTTCTGTCTGCTGCTCGCCACTTACGACACATTCATCTCGTTGAAGATCGCCGAACTGCGCTCACTCGGCGCCGATCGCGACCCCAGCCTGCTCGAAACGCCAACGCCCGCCCCTTCTCGTGGCTTGTCCGTGCCCGAGGGCGAGTTGCGCGTCGCCGTCGCGCACGTGGATGACCACAAGGCCGATGAAGTCGGCGACCTCACCCAAGCTTCGGGGTCGGTCCTTGCCGCCTCGCCCGCTCGAAGCGGCGCAGAAATCGGTGTGCGCTCGCCGAACGCAGAAGTGGCATCGAAGCACCAAGCCACAGTCGCCAAGCCGGGGGCGTTGGTTGAAGCAACGGCTTCTGCCGCGGCCAGCGCGACGGGTTCTGGCTCTCAAAGCACTCTCGCACCCGAAACAGTGACAGCGTCTGCGACCGCTGCACCGCCGCGTCCAGAGCCGATCGATCCTCGCACCGCCGAGTTCGAGCGTCTACTCGGTCGTCTCGCCTCTCCGCCCGGCAACTGGCCGCAGCGTGCCAGCGTGCCCGTCAGCGTGCTCATCCCCGTCAAGAACGAGCAGCGCAACATCGTTGAGTGCATCCGGCACTGCATGTGGGCCGACGAGATTGTCATCGTCGATTCACAGTCCACCGACCCCACGGTGCCCATTGCCCAGTCGCTGGGCGCTGATGCCTACCAGTTTTATTACTCGACCGAGGGCTGGCCCAAGAAAAAGAACTGGGCCCTCGAGAACGTGCCGTGGAAGAACGAGTGGGTGCTGATTCTCGACGCCGACGAGTACATGACGCCCGAACTGACCGAAGAGGTTCGGCAGGTTGTCGCGGGCCGGTACGTTCCGCCCGAGCCCTCGAAGGCCGGCTGTGGCGACGGCTACTGGTTGAACCGGCGATTCATGTTCATGGGTCGCTGGATCCGCGGCTGCGGCTACTACCCATCGTGGAACGTGCGGCTCTTCAAGCACAAGGTGGGACGCTACGAGCGCATCGGCGACCTCGGTCAGACAGGCTCTGGCGACAACGAGGTCCACGAGCACGTTGTGCTCTCTACGGGCGACGCGGGCTATCTGAGCAGCGAGTTCCTGCACTACGCCTATCCGGACCTCACAGCGTGGATCGAAAAACACAACCGATACACCACGTGGGAAGCGCACGCGATGAAGGCCAAGGACCGCGGCGAGGTTCGGCCCTCGCTCTTCGGCGGCCCGATCGAACGCCGGCGCTGGCTCAAGGCCTTCGCGCGCGGGCTTCCCTTTCGGCCCACCCTCCGCTTCTTCTTCAGTTACTTCATTCAGCGCGGCTTCATGGACGGCTATCCCGGCTTTGTCATGTGCCGCCTTCTGTCGTGGTACGAGTTTGTCTCGCTCGCCAAGCACTACGAGATGGAGATTCAGCAGAGCGAAGCGGCCAAGCGCGACGCCCGCAACGTCAGCGGCAACCCCATCTAGCCCGCGGCACCTCAACAACGATGACCACCCAAGCGACCGCGCCAACGACGATTCGACCTCGAGGAGCCGACCTCGACCGGGCCGTCACGCCCTATTCGGGGCGCGAGCGCATCAAGCGGGTGCTGTGGAACTCGATCGGCCAGCGGATCTTTGGTCTCTCGTTCCACAACTGGTACGGCATGCGCGCTGCCCTGCTACGGGCCTTTGGTGCCAGCATCGGTGTGAACACTCGCCTGCGCCCCAGCATCATCATCGAACAGCCCTGGAACCTCACCATCGGCGACAACTCGTCGGTGGGCGATCGGGCCATTCTCTACTGCCTCGGCAAGGTCACGCTCGGTCGCAATGTCTCGCTCTCACAGATGGTGCATCTGTGCGCTGGCACGCACGATTACGCCCGGCACGATCTGCCGCTGCTCCGCCCGCCGATCGTCATTGGCGATGAGGTGTGGCTCGCGGCGGACGTGTTCGTTGCGCCCAATGTGACGATCGGCAGCGGCTGCGTCGTCGGCGCACGCTCGTCGGTGTTCAAGGACTTGCCCGCGTGGACGGTCTGTGCGGGCACGCCGGCAAAGCCGATGAAGCCGCGCGCTTTCGTGAGCGAGGATTCGGGTTCGGCTGAGGCGTTGGGATGAGACTGAAGTGGGGCAGGGACCGGAGATGCTGAGCATGAGTGGATCGACTATCCCGGAGTTCGGCTTTCATAGCGCGGAAGCGCTGCATACGTTCGCGTATCTTCTTGGGCCGATATGCTCGGTGCTGCCCGAATCGCTCGAGGGTTTACGCGTCTTGGACGTAGGCTGTGGGAACGGCGCGTGGGTGGGTTGGGCGGTGTCGCGCGGTGCCGAAGGGGTCGGGATCGACGCTTCATCCCAGGGCATCGTTCATGCGGAGCGGGCGCACCCGGGTGCCAGATTCCATCAGGCAGAGATATCAGAAACTCTGCTCGAATCGATCGGTGAGAGGCCCTTTGACGTGGTCATCTCGACAGAGGTTGTCGAACATCTTTACGCGCCGCGTGATTGGGCAAAGTGCTGTTTTACGGCGCTGAAGCCGGGCGGTCGATTGATCTGCTCCACGCCATACCACGGGTACTTGAAGAATCTCGCGCTCTCGGTGATGAACAAGTGGGACGGTCATCACGACCCATTGTGGGACGGCGGTCACATCAAGTTCTGGAGCCGCGCCACGCTCTCTCGGTTGCTGGTCGAAGCCGGCTTTGGCAACCTGATGTTCCGCGGGGCGGGTCGAGCAGCGCATCTTTGGAAAGCAATGGTGATGAGCGGCGATAAACCGGCATAGTTCAACGCTTCGAGCATTCAACATGCGCATCCTGCACGTTATTCCTGACCTGAATCCCGCCGCGGGCGGCCCGCCCATGGTGGTCTCGCGCCTCGCCGCTGCTCAGGCCGCCGAGCGCGCGCCGGGCGAAAGCTCTTCATCAGCCCATCAGGTCAGCATTGCCTTCTACGACACGCCCACGGTACACGAGCAGATTCAGCACGATGTTGCAGCATTGCCCGGCGGCGATCGTCTCACCCTGCATCACCTTCCCGAGCCGAACGCCTTCGAGCGAGTGACCGCACGCAGCGCGCAGCGAGCGCTCGCACCGCTCGTGCAAGCGGCCGACGTGGTCCACCTTCATGGCGTGTGGGCACCGATCCTCAAGGTCGCAGCGCGGCTCGCCCGTCGGCACTCCAAGCCCTACATCCTCGCGCCGCACGGCATGCTCGACCCTTGGGCCCTGAGCGAGAAGCGCACCAAGAAGCGCGTGGCTCTGGCAATGGGCTTTGGACGGATGATTCATGGCGCTGCCGCGCTCCACGCGCACAGCGTCTACGAACACGACAGCCTTGTTGAGGGCCGCTGGAACGCACACGTTCAGACCGTGCCAAACGGCGTCTTCCTTGACGAGTTCCGACCGCTGCCCGCCAAGGACGCGTTTCACCACGCCCATCCCGAACTGCAGCGTCAACCCTACATCCTGTTCCTGGCCCGCTTGCACGAGGTCAAGGGGCTCGACCTGCTCGCCGATGCCTTTGCCAGCATCACACCCGAACTTGCCAACGTGCGTCTGGTGATCGTGGGGCCAGACTTTGGAGCCCGCGATGCACTCGTCGAGCAGACACGCCGATTGGGCATCGCCGATCGGGTTCATCTGATCGGCCCGCTCTACGCGCGCGACCGCATCGCCGCTTACGCCGGTGCCGCGTGCTTCTGCTTGCCCAGCAAGCACGAATCGTTCGGCATCTCGGTCGCCGAGGCCATGGCCTGCGGCGTGCCGGTGGTAGTCAGCGAAAGCTGCCACTTCCCCGATGTAGGGGAGTTCGAGACCGGCCGCGTGGTTCGTCGAGACGTGCCAGCCATCGCCACGGCGTTGCGAGAGGTGCTCTCGAACCCCGCACTGGCCGAACGCATGGGACAGGCCGGAATCCGTCTGATCGAGCAGCGATACACCTGGAACCGGGTCGCCTCGGCCAGCGTTGTGATGTATCAGCAACGGCTCGCCCCCGGATCGCCGATAGCCTCTGCGGCAGCGTGAGGCCGGCACTGCTCGGAGGAAGCTGCTCTCGATCCCGGTTCACCCCTTCTGCTGGGGGGTGTGGCGTCGAGCGGAAAGTCCAGATGAAGTGGCGGGTGCCTCGCGAGCACCCCGATTGGTCCGTCAAGAAGAATGGAAATCCAACTCTGCATCTTCTCCGCGGTCATCACCATCATCTGGGTGGGCGTGGTCTTCTTTCGTAATCTCACCGCGCGCAGTTACGAGGTTGCCTCGTGGCGAAACATCTTCCTCGCGGGCTTTTTGCACTTTCAGGCCATCAGCGTGCTCATGGAGATCGGCACTGGAGCGGGGGCCTCCTCCTTCGTGGCTCAGCCTGACACGTACCTGACCTATGCGCTGACGATGCCCTTCTTTCTGGTCATCTTTCTTGTCAGCGCAAACGTTGGCCATCGGATGAGTTTCGCGCAGCGGGCCTTCCCCAAGATGGACTACCCGCGCACCACCATCACCGTCATCGTCTTCGTCACGGCACTTCTCTTCATGACGCTCGCGGCGATCGCGCTGCGCCCGGGCAACTACGCCTCGGGCTTTTACACCGTCTTTCGCAACGGCTTCGGTTCTTGCGCGGTGGGGCTTGCGGCCTATTACCTCCTCTCGCGAACTCGGGATCCGATCGCTTGGGCCCTCTTTGGCGGCACGCTTGTTGTCGCCGTTCTGGCCTCGACCGTTGGCGGTATCGGTCGGCGCGGGCTGATCTCGGTGTTGCTCGTGGGAGGCTGGCTCTGGTACTTTCAGACGCTCCGCTTCAAAAGGCCCTCAGCATTGGTCACGCGACTCATGGCCGTGGGCACTGTGACGGTCCTGCTTGTTGCCGTTTACGGCACCTTTCGCGGTCAGCAAGAACGCAGCATGCTCGACACATTCAAGGGCAGAGCGGGCCAGTTCGTGACCGCGGCCAAAGGCTCAGGTGTCAGCAAGCGCAGTCTCTTGCAGCTCGCTTACACCGACACCAGCATCCGCACACTGTTCATCATCGAGAACTACCCCGAACGGTTTGAGCACATCGCCGGCAACGGTGCCGGCCTCTTCTTCGGTATGCCCATTCCGCGGGCGATCTGGAGTACCAAACCCGAGGGGCTCGGACTTACGCTCAAGTCGCAGATGAACGAACAGGCCAATCTCGGCCCCGGCATCATCGGCCACGGATGGGCCGAGGGCGGCTGGTTGGGCGTCGCTGGTTATGCCATTTTCTTTGGACTTCTGGCGGGCGCTCTCGACCGGGTCATCAAGGACCGGGCCTGGAATCCCTTCTTCATCATCGCCATCGGTGCTTCGCTCGGCGACGTGTTTGGCATCCCTCGCGGCGAAGCGTCCATCTTCCTCGCGCTATGCGTGGCGGGCTTCTTTGCCATCTGGATACCGACCGGGCTGATGAGTTTGGTGGCGGGCAACATTTTCCGTAGCCTCGGATCGCCTCTGCCCTACCTGGGTGAAGGGATTATGGTCCAAGAAAGCGAGCAGGAATTGGACCAGAGCGACGCCCCTTATGAAGAGGCGGATCCGTCATACTCTGACGCAGCAGCCACATACGGCGACGCCGTCGCGTCTTATAAGTAACTGTTTTGCAGGCACTTGTACGGCTCGGACGGCGATCGACGCGACTGGGGTGCCACCGCGCCCTGCCACGCACCGGTCCAACCGACTGCACGAATCCAAATCCACAAGTTTTTCTTGCATCAGGCTCAAGCGGTGATATGCTTCCACTGCCGCCGGGTTCTCTCTCCCCGGCAGGAAGGATATCATGTTCGCCTCCCTCGCTGCGGCCTCACAGGCTGCGCGGACGCCGGTCACGTCTGCGCACGCGCCGAATGTTGCGCTCCTCCACTTGGTGCCCACGCCTTACTGGCAGCACCTGCACCGGGCGATCCGTCAATCGCTGCCCGGCGCAACGGTTTGGAGCCTTTACACCCACTCAAACCCCGATCAGCCGTGGGATCTTTCCGCTGCGCACGATGTGCGCCCGGTGAGTTTCGCCGAGCCGGTCGTTGGCCCCGAGCCTCGCACCGCCCGGATGCGCCGGGAACTCCGAGCCGCCACAGCGGTCATCCGCTGGTTGCAGGAGCATCGGATCAACGCGGTTGTTCTTTACGGATATGCCGACCTCACGCGCTTGCGAGTTCTTGCCTGGTGCAAGGCGCGCGGTATCGCGGTTTTCATGGCTGCGGATAGCAACATTCGCGGCGACCGCCAGCGAGCGGTGGGCGCTAAGGGCCTGCTGAAGAAGGCGATTGTCACCACTATCGTCAAGGCCTGCAACGGCGTGATGCCCTTCGGCACGGGCGGGGCAGAATACTTCCGCAAGTATGGCGCGAGCGACAGCCGGATCTTCCCCGTTCCCGGAGGACCTGATTACTCAGTTATTCGTTCGGTAACCGGCGTTGATGCCGATCGTGCCAAGGCGCGCTTCGGGCTGGGTCACGGTCGGCGGCGGCTGGTTTTCTCTGGTCGCTTGGTCACGCTCAAGCGCGTCGATCTGCTCATCGACGGCTTCGCGAAGATCGCCGACGCACGCCCCGACTGGGATCTGCTCATTATCGGAGATGGTCCCGAGCGTGTGGCCCTCGAAGCCCGCGTTCCAATGCACCTGCGTGATCGTGTCCGCTTCGCGGGTTTCATCAACGATCCGCACACCTTGGCAAGCCTCTACCGCGCTTCGGATGCGATGGTTCTGCCCTCGAACACCGAGGCTTGGGGCTTGGTGCTGAACGAGGCGCTGGCCAGCGGTTTGGCGGTGGTCAGTTCGGACGTGGTTGGCGCTGCCGAAGATCTGATCGTTGAGGGTTACAACGGCCGCACCTTCATCAGCGAGGATCTCGACTCGTTGGTCTCGGCGTTGGCCGAGGTGACCGATGGCTCGAACATCGATCGCTTGAAGTCCAACTCGCCCGCGGTGCTGGCGTCGTACCGCACGGCGTTCGATCCGATCGACGGCCTGCGAAGCGCGCTCCGCTCGGTTGGCCTCATGCCCCGAACCGCGTCGGAGCCTGTCAGCGTGCCCGCTCGCACGGAGTTGCCCGCAACTCCCACAGTCGCTGCGGCTTCTCGCCGAGTGGCTTGATTCTTGGGACCGGCGATTCGCCTTGTCCGTTCTCGGACCCTGCATTCTGAAACTCACCGGCCGTGTGCGTCATGCACGCGGCCGGATTTCGCTTTGCCATCCGCCGATTTTGCCGAACAGGAAGGCTGGTGCGGTCGCGACACTCGGGTCGTCCACAGTTGCGCGATAGCCCCCATGAACAGGGCGGTACATGCCGATCCAAAGATCCGGACTTGGACGCGCCGATCGTGCGCACCCCAGGGTCCGTTGAGGTCACACCCGATGCGTATCCACTGTCTGGTCGTTGCCGCAATGCTGTTTGGTTCAAGTGGTGCGCTCGCGCAGCAGGTTTCCACGGCTTACACGCCGCCGATCGAATCGGGCTCGCAGGGTGTGCAAGC
>JBGSRG010000061.1:0-1953 GCA_041737685.1 Phycisphaerales bacterium
TGCTCCTGGCCCCCATCGCCGGATACTGCGACCTGGCCTGGCGGACGGTTTGCCGTGAACTCACCTCCAACGACGGCGGCGGCCTCGGCCTCGCCTGCACCGATCTGCTCAGCCCGCAGGGCCTCCTGCGCGGCACCGCCACCGGGCTACCGACGGCCAGCCCCGCAGGCTGAAGATGCAGATAAAGGTAAAATTGAAGTGGACGTGGGTGAGTCCGAGACAGACAAATGCCAAGTCGAAAGCGAGCGAAACGAAAGTGCGCGGGTTCGCATCGAAGTCGCAAAGCCGACGTCGATGGCGCGGGAAGGAAAGAAGAAAGCCGGACTTCGGTCGCTCCTCTTCGGCGGTTCGGTGGTGTTTGGCCGCGAGTCCTATCCTCACCGTCGATGCCCATTCCTTCTGCGAGTGCTGGTTCGACGCCGGCGAGTGTTCCGGATCAATCAAAGCCGGCCGACGCTGCCTGGCCGCACCGCTGCCTGCTTGGGCTCGAGGGTCTGAGCGACAGCGAACTGCGTCGCGTCTTGCAAACGGCCCACGGCTTCGCCGAGGTCTCCACGAGAAGCGTGAAGAAGGTGCCTGCTCTTCGCGGCAAGGTTGTGGCCAACCTGTTCTTTGAGGAATCGACGCGGACGCGATTGAGTTTCACGCTCGCCGCGCAGCGATTGAGCGCCGACGTGATCGATCTGTCGGGCTCGGGCTCGAGTGTCTCCAAAGGCGAGACGGTGGTGGACACGGCGATGAATGTCGAGGCGATGGGGGTGGATGCGCTGGTGGTTCGGCACAAGGCATCGGGGGCACCACATCGGATCGCTGAGCATGTCGGGTGCGCGGTGGTGAACGCGGGCGACGGCAAGCACGAGCACCCGACGCAGGGACTGCTGGACATCTACACCTTGGCGAGGGCGCACGACCGGCTGGAGACGTTTGACCTTTCGGGGCTTCGCGTCGCGATCGTGGGTGACATTGTGAGTTCGCGCGTGGCACGGTCGAACATCGCGGGGCTCAAGGCTCTGGGCGCTTCGGTGGTGTGTGTGGGGCCGCCCACGCTGGCGCCGCGCAGTCTCGAAGCGCTGGGCTGCACGGTCGAGCATGACTTTGATGCGCTGATCGATTCGGGCGGGCTGAGCGCCGTGAACATGCTTCGGATTCAGTTTGAGCGGCACGCCGAAGGCGCAGCGGTTTCGGGCGTGGGGGCGGCCGCGCAGAACACCACGGGGAACAAGGCGGGATCTTCGAGCCACGCCTTCCCGAGTCTGCGTGAGTATGCCCAGTGCTACGGGCTTTCGGCGGCGCGGGCCGCACGGCTGCCGCACAACGCGGTGGTGATGCACCCCGGCCCGATGAACCGCGGCGTGGAGATTGCCGACGAGGTGGCGGATGGTCCTCGGTCGGTGATTCTGGAGCAGGTGGCCAATGGTCTGGCGGTGCGCATGGCGGTCTTGTATCTGTGCGTGACGGCCACGGCGGAGCGTTGAGCGGGTGCGTGTGGATGGGCGTGGACGCGATCGACCGTCCGATAATCAGACGTGAGATACGGTCGAGTGCTCGTGGGCGAGAACTTGAGCGCGGCATGCGACGTGGGTTGTTTGCACTCGGGCATGGGCGGGGCTCGAACGGTTCAGGTTACCCAGAATGAACCCGATACTGGGGGGTATATCTGATGCGCGATTGGCGGCTGTCGCCGCGGTTGCGCATCGGGTGTCGGGAGTGACACGCATGGTGCCCAAGCCGCACGTGAGCCAAGCCATCAAGGGCCTTCGCCGGTGGGTGGTGTTGAGCGCGATCCTGGTCGCCTCTGCCGCGGCGGTGCAGGCGTTGGTCTTTGGCTTTGTGAACTACACCGACGTTCGATACTCGAGCGTTCAGGCCGCAGCACCGACGGAGTTCCGGATTGTTGAGTCGCGCGGCGCGCGCTTGGATGGAAGCACGGCACATGCGGGCACGGGCTCGGCT
>JBGSRG010000082.1:0-3669 GCA_041737685.1 Phycisphaerales bacterium
GCCGCCAAACCGTCACCACCGCCGAATCCTGCACCGCAGGCCTCATCGCCGCCGCCATCACCGAAGCCCCCGGCGCTTCCGCCGTCTTCCAAGAGGGCCTCATCACCTACGCCAACCAGGCCAAGGTTCACCATCTCGACATCGATCCACTCCTCATCTCAACCCACGGTGCCGTCAGCGCTCAATGCGCCATCCAAATGGCCCGAGGCGCACTCAAACAAACCAACGCCGACTTCTCACTCGCCGTCAGCGGCGTCGCCGGTCCCGACGGCGGCACACCCACATCTCCTGTCGGCACCGTCTGGCTCGCACTGGCCGACAAGTCCATCCCCACTCCCAACGGGCCACGCACCTTTGCCCGCCGCCTGCAAATCCCCGGCGACCGTGCCGACATTCGCCGTCGAACCGCCCAGGCCGCCATCTGCGCCCTCCTCCTGCATCTGGCCGAGCCAGAGTCCACGCTCGCACGCGTCCAACTGCCCTGGCAGACTGCCGAAGCCTGATCCGCTCCAATCTCTCCCAAGCCTCCCCGCCGCGTGCCGTCTACCATCGGCCTCGTTGTTCGCGCAGCCCCGCCAGCCCCACTCCCACCATCTCGTCCCAACGGAGTTCAACGACTTGGCAACCACCTTTCGCTGCAAACTCATCACGCCCGAGGCACAGGTCTTCGACGATGCTTCCATCGCCGCAATCGTCCCCGTCTGGGACGGCCAAATGGGCTTTCTGCCCGATCGAGCGGCCTTCGTCGGCGAACTGGGCAACGGCGAACTCCGGGTCGATTTCCCCGACAAAGGCTCCGCCAAAGGTGGCTCTCGCTACTACTTCATCGCCGGCGGCTTCGTCCAGATGCTCCGAAACGAACTAACCATCCTCGCGGCCCACGCCGTCGCCGCTGAGCAACTCACCGAGGCCGACGCTCAGGCCGAGGCCAACGCCGCTCGCGGCAAGTCCACAACCGGCCTCTCCACCGCTGAGGCCGGGAGAGTGAACGCCGCAATGCGTCGCGCTGAGGCCAAACTCGCCGCGGCGAAGAAGTTCCGATCCCTCTCGGGCATCTGATACGCTGCCCCCAAAGCCTTCCTCCCCCCAGCCGCCTCCTCATTCTGGGCAGGCCCCCGCACGCTCGCGGCATTCATCCCAAACCGCTCTCTCCGCCGCTCATCCGGCCCCGCCGCCGCGCCGATCCTCCCCCTCGGAGGTGCCGATGCCGCTCGCAAATCCAAAGCCCGCCGTCACCATCAGCCCTTCGTCTCAGGCCTTTCACGCGCTCAAACTCGAGAACCAGCGCTTGCGAGCCACCGTCGAACGACTCCAGGCCGAATCTTCCACCGACCCTCTCTCGGGCCTTGCCAATCGACGGGCGCTCGACCAACGACTCACCGAGTTCTGGTCGGCCAGCACACGCTACCACCACGATCTCGCCTGCATCGCGCTCGACATCGACGGCCTGAAACTCGTCAACGACTCCCTCGGCCACGCATTCGGCGATGAACTCATCTGCATCGCCGCAAAGACCATCCTCCACTGCACACGCGACTCCGACTTCGCCGCACGAGTGGGCGGCGACGAGTTCACCGTGCTCCTGCCCATGACAGGCCACAGCGGAGCGCGGCTGCTGGCGGATCGAATCGTCCAACACTTCGCATCCAGCACGGCTCACGTGCAAGCACGCCTGATACAAACATTGGGTCCGGCAGTACGCGTCGTCGTCGGACGAACACGGGCGCCTGGCCGATATGAGCCGCACATCGGCATCTCGGCGGGAATCGCGGCCCGCGACACGGGCGGGTCGGAGTCTGCAACAGCGATGCTAGACGCGGCTGATCGGAAGTTGTACGAAGCGAAGCGGATAAGGTCGGGCGGGCGCGCGAGGCTGGCCGCCTAACTCGCAACGTTCGATCCTTCAGTCGCCGGGTTCGTTGATGACCAAGTCCACCGGAGACTTCGGCGGTGCGACGTATCTCGACGTCGCGACATTTCTGTTTCTGTCTCGGAGCGCACCGCCGCCATCGTCGGTGCCGTCAATACCCGTGCTCCAGAGCAGATACCCGCGTCCGTGCTGCTCGTCCTTCGGATCAACCCGACGATAACCGAACGCACGACCTGAGTAGGGATCGAGCGGAGCGACCGCCAGGTAGTCCGGCACGAGTTCGGCAAGCCGCGTCGGATACTCGGCGTGGTCGAGCCGGTGCTTCTCAAGCGCGATCATGATCTCGACACCGCGATGCTCGGCGACGCGACCGTCGTGCAATTCAAAGGAGAGATGCAGCGTTCGATTCACGCCGATGAGAAGTGGATGCTCAGTTGGCTTGATCACGATGAACGACGGGTCGCGCGCGTACGGCTCGACAGACAGGCCCTGGATCATGGCAGTTTCGATCTGAGCGACTTCACGCACGCCCGCCAGGTATCGCCCCTTGTTGTGCCAGGGATATTCATCCCCCACTTCGAAACCGAACTGCAGCATCAACGGGTCTGACTCCGCTCGAAGGTCCCGCCAGATGTTGATGAGTGGGTTGGGATGATGGCCTGAAAACTCGTGCGCGAGGTACGCGCGGGAGAACAGCAGTTCTGACCGCACGAGATCGAGAAAGCTCGACCTCACGGGGTACCGCTTCCAGGCCTGATCGATCGCGTCAACGTACTCGCGGTCGGGCCTTGCAAGCAGCACTTCGCGGATTCTTGCGAGCGATACGCCGTCGCACGCGATCGCAACGAGCCCTCCGATCATTGTCGGGTTCGCGTCGGCCGTGGCACTGAGCGCAAGTAAAGCATCGACCGATTGCCTGAAGTCCACTGGGTCTCTGTGCTGATACGCCAAGTGCGTGCGGGCCGAGAGATAGCGGGCAAACAGGCGGAGGTTCGACAGCCTTGGAAACGTCCAACCGAGCAAGTCGTCCTTCGAGGCGGTTGCTTTGAACTCCAGCGTTGCGTGCCCTTGCGTGATGGCCCTGAACATGTGAACATCCAGCGACTCCTCGTGGATCGCGTCGAAGGCCAGTTGTGAGGCCCGCAGGCACGCTGAATACGACTCATCGGAGAGAGACCCCTTCCCACGCACGAGCAAAGAGAAGTCCACGTAGATGTCGACCGAGTGAGCCGGCCCATCGATCTCCGACGCAACACGATTCACCGCCTCACGCTCAATCTCGCGCATGCGATCACCAATGCTCTGCAACTCGTCGGTAACGTCGGGCGCATCCGGGCCAAGGTGAGGCGGCCGCAAGCGTTCGACGATCTCGTTGATCTCATTGATTCTGACAAGGTCCGCCTTCGCCGCGAGAATATCCGCTCGCGTCTGCAAGTAGACCACCAGCCACAGCCCGAAGAGCGCCAGCACGAAGAGGGCGGCGGTCGCCGCGACACCGCGGAGTATCAGCTTGCGGGTGTGCTTGCTGATCCATCGGCGTGGCGGGTTCACGTTTGCCGCGTCGGCGGGGGCGAACACACGTTGTCCGCCAGAGCCTTCGGCCAGCTCGTTCATCGACGGGTCCGCGATGGTGACCGCCCCGCACTCGGGGCACACGACCTTCATATCCGGCCCGACGGTGAGACCCAGCAGCAGGTAGTCGCACTCGTGGCACGTGCCCCGGCGGGCAATGACCGTTCGCACGCGCCTGCGCAGCAGCACATCCCGCGTGATCAACGAGGCGAAGATCGCCGCGGAGA
>JBGSRG010000085.1:0-3083 GCA_041737685.1 Phycisphaerales bacterium
GGGGGGGGAGAATCATGGAGACTAGGATATCTCATTGGATTCACCCCGTCAAGGGGTATGCGCTCTTTGCTAAGTTAGCATTGAGTTAAATCGGCGTGCCACGCATTCGGTTCCAGTTATCGTCGACCCCTCCCGATTCGACTAACTTTCAACCAGGCTATACGAGCCTCGCACCCGTCCGGGCTGAGGCAATTGAGGGCAACACGGGGCCGCAGGCTGTCGTAAGGCCTCTCGATGTACCCGCCTAAATCACCCGCGAAGCCAGCGCCTCAGTAGTGGCCCCGCTCATGTCGGTCGCTCCGCCCACGCGCTGGTCAGAGTCCTGCGGTCTCCGCTCACAATCCTGTCGGGTTGAGATCGCCCGGCGAACTGCTTCGTGGCGACCATCGCCATCGCGACCCTCAGTCGCAGTTTCGCTCAGCGTGCCGCCATCCGCTCCCGCACCGCGCCCACCGCGTCGTCAATCGCCGTGGCGAGCCGATCGTTGATCACCATGCGGTCGTAGATGCCCCACTGGTGCGCTTGTGCGATCTCTCGCTGCGCCTCAGCAAACCGGCGTTGGATCGCCTCGTCGCTCTCGCGCTTGCGCGCCCGAAGCCGGTCGAGCAGCACCGCCTCGCTCGGCGGCAGCACGAAGATCGCAAAGGCCTCAGGAATCTGCTCCTTCACCTTCTTTGCGCCCACCACGTCGATCTCGAGGATCACCAACCGCCCGCGTGCCATCTGTTCGCCCACCCAGCGCTTGGGCGTGCCGTACTTCTTTCCGAACAGGTTGACCCACTCCAGAAACTCGCCGGTCTTGACCATCTGATCAAAAGCTTCGTCGCCGACGAAGTGGTAATCCACCCCCTCCACGTCGGCGGCGGTGGGCGTGCGTGTGGTCGCCGAAACACTGAAGACCGAGCCGGGGATCGACCGTTCGATCGCGCGGGTGATGGTGGTCTTGCCCACGCCCGATGGGCCCGAAACGATCACGAGCAGACCGTCGTCGGTATCGGTCGGCAGCGTGTGTCTTGGGGTGTCATGGGCTGGGTCGGGCATGGCGAGTGAAGCGGCAATGATGAGAACAAGACCAAGTGCATGACGGCAAACATCGAGGGCGATCCAACCGCCAACTCACTCGCCAGTCAACCGGGCAGGTTCACCGGCATCACGACATAGAGAAAGTCGCTGCTCGCGGTCTTGATCAGGCCCGGCTTGTTCGGCGCCTTCAACTCGAAGATGATTTCCTCATCGCCGATAACCTTCAGCACGTCGGTCAGGAACGTTGGGTTGAACGAGATCTCGATGTCCTCACCCTCGTACGAAGCAAGTTCCAGACCGATATCGCTCTCGCCCATCTCCGGCGCTCGGCTCGAGAGTTTGAGCCGCTTGTCGCTGCCGGTGAAAGTCATGCGCACGCCGCGGCTCTCTTCGTTGGTCAGCACGCTGGCCTTGCGCACGGCCGAGGTCAGCAGTTCGCGTGAAGCCTTGACCTTCTTGTCCTGGTCCTTCGGGATCACGTCCTCATAAGGCGGGAAAGTGCCCTCAACCAGCGTACTGGTCAGCACCGCGCGCGGGTGGGCAAACGCGGCCTTGTCCTTGTCGCCCTTACCACCGCCGCCCGCGTTGGGCTCCTCAAAGGCGAAGAAAATCCGCGAGTCAGTCACGGCGACGCGAACCGTGTCGTCCTCGCCCGCCACGAGTTTCTGCAAGATGTTCAGCGCCTTGGTCGGCACAATGCATGAGACGTTGGCTCCGTCCTTGCTGCCAGGGCCGCTGGCCGTTGCACGGCAGAGCGCCAAGCGACGTCCGTCAGTTGCCACCATTTCCATTTTCTTGCCGTCGCGCTTCAGCAGCACACCGTTGATGGCGTATCGGCTCGTCTCGCGTGCGGTCGCGAATGCCGTCTTGCTCACCAGATCAAGCAGCAGGCCCGCGGTTTGCGAGAACACCGTCTTGGCCGGCTCAGCGCCCGCCGCGCCGCTCACGGTCGCGGCGAAGTCTGGTAGCGGGGGAAAGTCCGCCGAGGGATAGCCAAAGACCCGGAAGTGGGCGTTCTGGCCGCGAATGTGGCAGAGATCACCCTCGGTTTCCAGCGTCAGTGTTGGCTCGCCGTCTTCAGCGGCGACGATGGCGCGCAGTTTGTCAGCCGGCAGAGCCACCTCGCCCGGCTCGTGAACATCAACCGCCGTGACGGTCAGATGGATGCTGGTTTCGCCGTCGCTGCCCGAGAGCGTGAGTTGCGCAGCGCCACCCGAACTGGACTTCGTGGCGACGACTTTCACACATGAGAGCGCGGGAGTGGGGGTTCGCTGAGGAACAACCGCCGCAACAAGATTGACGGCTTCGAGCAGCGCGCCGCGATCGCAGATCACCTTCATGCTTCTGGTACTCCCTTATGGGCGTGAGTTTATCCCGGGCTGAACGCGCTGGTGCCGGCAATGCCCTTGAGCGGCGATTGAAGCCACAGCAACCGACAAGCCGTCTGGCAACGCCCCAGCGCACGCCAATCGCGCAACCCTTGCCGAGACCAACGATTTATGCGACTTTGGGCCACATTTTGCCACAGTGGCTTGCGTTCTGGGTCCGATCGTGTTACAGGTTGGTGTTGAGACTGCGGTCCGGTCGATCCCGAACCAGACCCATCGTCGACATCGCGCTGTAAGTCCTTGCTAAAGGAATCCATGCACGAACGTCAAGACCAATCCGCTGGCCCTTCGACGCGACCGCACCCATGCCGTGCAGCGTGTGCTGTGCCTTTGGCCGTTTCTGGGGTGGTGCCGTGGCTCGCTCTTTTCGCAGCGGCCTTTGTGCTGTTGGGTGCTTCTCAGGCGCGTATGGCCCGTGCGGAAGCGGCGGCCGCTGCTGGCAAGCCCGAGCCGGTTTCCAAGGGCTGCGTGCTGATCACGGAGTTTGAGACGTGGTTGCAACGGCCAGATTGCTGGAACAAGCCGCACCCGGCGTTCAATGCCCCGTGCTGGGGTTGTGACGGCGGGACACCGGGAAACGCAGACCCCAACGGCCGGCCGGGCTTTCCTGGCTCCGACAACTTCAATCCGTGGGGCGCGGGCCGTGGCGGGCCCGGCGGTGCGGGGGCCGAT
>JBGSRG010000100.1:0-4729 GCA_041737685.1 Phycisphaerales bacterium
AGGCCCATCCAACGCATTGCGAAGAGCGTGACCGGAACCGTGTAGAGAATCAGTGCCTCTTTGGGCGGATGCTCCCAACTCTCGGGCCACCACGTCTGCTCGATCATCGATCGGCGCACACCCCACGCCCCAAAGCTTGCCGTTGCAATCACCAGACCGTCGGCCGCGGCGAGCAATGCCACAAAGATTTGATGCTGTTGCTTGAGCAATCAATTTCCTGCCGACCAGATCACTGCTGCTTGCATTCCTCGACCGATGAAGGCGGCTGATTGCCGCGCTCTCGCTCGATCGTTGAACCAAAGAACGTGTCGTACAGAGTATCGAAGTCCGAGCGAGCGCCCGCGCGAGCCTCGTTCACACCCGACCGAAACCCTTCCGGAGTCGAGCCTTCATGCGTGGATTGATCTGTGGCGCTCCCTTGCGGCGCGGCGATATTCTGCCAGTGAAAGTGGGGTCGAAGATCAACCCCATTTCGCATCCGGCACTGCCGCTCGGCCTCGCGCTGCAGTTGCGCGTCGTAGGCCCGTCGCGACTTCTCTTCGATCAACACCTCGTAGGCACGAGCGATGCTGGCGAACCGCGCTTCTGACCCCGCGCTCGAGTCGGCATCGGGATGCAGTTTCTTGGCCAAGGCCCGGTAGACCGCGCGAATCTCCGCTGGTACAGCGCTCGGCGGAATGCCCAAGACCTGATAGTGCGTGGGTTGTTCGTGCAGATCTGCGGTCATTGACGTGGACTTTGAAGCGATGACGTTTCGATACCGAACCGTCGATGTCTCAAGGTGACGCTACGGTGACTTCGGCTCGGGTCTGGTTGGTGGAGTCTGCCCAGGCACTCCGTCGCTTCCGACCCCCCCGCTTCGGCCTCCAGCGGACCCGCCGCCAGAATTCGGCGCGTCCTGCAACGGCTCGGGAAGTGGAGCCGGGTTGTTATCGACGTGCAGGCATTCCACCTCAAAAATCAGCGTCGAGTTGGGCGGGATCATACCAGGCCTGCCGCGAACACCAAAGCCCAACTCGGGTGGGATGATGAGCCTGCGTCGCTCGCCACGTGCGATGCCCGCCAGACCCTCATTCCAACCGGCGATCGCCCCGCCGGGCAGTCGGAAGCGAAACGCGTCGCGACCGGCCTGCCGAGAGGTATCGAATCGACGGCCGTCCGTCAGCCAGCCGCTGTAGTGAACAACGACTTCACCGTTGGCCTCATGCGCGATCGAGTCCGGCTCGGGCGGCTTGAGATAAAGCACCGTTAGTCCGGAAGATCGGATCTCGGCCCGGATGGGTCGCTCCACGCCCGAGGGCTGTTCAACAAAGGTCGGCGCGGCCGCTCCGCTGTAGCCCCAAACGCGCTGCCCGTCGGCGTCTACGCCTTCATCTTCAAGGACGATCGCGTTGGCACGCAGCTCTACGGCGCTCGTCGCCTCGACCGCGCCTTCGAGCGTCACCGGATAGGGGCACGCCGTTCGACCCGCAAAGCCGTCTGCGGTCGGCGTTAGCGGCACGTCGGCCGTGACGCTGAGCGACGTGGCCTCGATCGGCGGGAGCAGTTCTGGCCGTGTCCACAGGCCGATGAGCGGATCGCCTACCCCGCTGTCGAGCCCGTGCAGTCGCAATCGCAGATCGCCCCGAACTCGGAGCAGTTGCATCACGCCCTGTTGAACTGGCACCGCGGCGTCATCTTCGCGTGAGATCTCAAAGTACACCGTGTTCGGTACACCGACGACACTCACCGGACACGCGTGCAACCAGAGCGCCGGCCGATCGCCCGCCGCCTGAGCCCGATGGGAACCGTTCAGCCACTCCAGTATCCGATCGATCTGCGGATCACCAGATGCCATAACCGCTGTGATCGGGGTATCAACCCTTGACTGACCCGCGGCATCTATCGGCGAACGGCTCTGCGCCCGCGTAGTCGTAACTACGGCTAGCGTCGCGAACAACGCGGCAGTGATCTGCGATCGGAACAGCAAGGTGTAAGTCCGGAGTTTCTCGCGTCGGTCTGGCATTAGGCGTACTCGGGGAACATTTTGGTGACCAATCCGACCAAGTCCTTTACGTGGCTGATGGACTCGTCCATGAACTTGCGCTCGGTCGCGTCGAGTTTGAAGGAGATGATCTTCTCAACGCCCTTGCGGCCCAGCACACACGGCACACCGACAAAGTAGCCCTTGCCCTTGGCCCCCGGAGCAACACCAAACTCGTCCTCGCAATAACCTGCGCAAGCGATGACACGCTTCTTGTCGCGCACAATCGCCTCGACCATCTCGACGGTGCCAGCGCTCGGCGCGTACCACGCGCTGGTGCCCATGAGTTTCACAACTTCGCCGCCGCCGGCCTTGGCACGCTCAACGCAGGCGTTGACTCTCTCGGCCGAGAGCAGATCGGTGATCGGAATACCGTTGACGCTGGTGCGACCGGGCAGAGGCACCATGTCATCGCCATGACCACCCAGAAGCAAGCCCTGAATGTCCTCAGCGCTCACGCCCAACTCCCAAGCGAGGAACGTCTTGTACCGTGCCACGTCGAGCGCACCGGCCTGGCCCAGCACGCGATGCGCCGGGAAGCCGGTCTCCTTCCACGCCACATAGACCATCGCGTCGAGCGGGTTGCTCACCACGATCACGATCGAGTTGGGGGCATACTTCTTGACGTTCTGCGAAACGTTCTTCACGATCCCCGCGTTCACCTGAACCAAGTCGTCGCGGCTCATGCCGGGCTTTCGCGGCAGGCCCGCAGTAATGACCACAACGTCCGAGTCCTTGATGTCCTCGTACTCGAAGGTACCGGTGATGCGTGAATCAAAGCTCTCGACCGGGCCGCAGCAGGCCATATCCAGCGCCTTGCCCTTGGGCATGTGCAGTTCTGGCTTGTCCTTGATCGGAATGTCCAGCAACACGACGTCGCCAAGTTCCTTGAACGCCAACTGCCGGGCACACTCGCCGCCGATGTTGCCGGCACCAATGACGCTGATCTTCGCACGCTTAAGCATTCCGACGGTCTCCTGATCGAACTTGAAAGAGCCCCTCACAATCCATCCAACGGACCAAACGCCCAACACCCGCTATCGAAAGGAGTTCGAGCGCTTATGGCAGCGCCGCATGGTAGCGCCGAACGCCGCAAACACGGATGCTTCGGCGGCCGCAAGATTCACTCGGTCGATCCGCTCGTCTGGGCGAACTCAACCACAACCGACGACAGCCGATCGATTGCTCCGGGTGGCGGGGGCATCGGTATCGGCTGAGGCTTGCCGCCAAGCACCGCAGGAACCAGCAGCGGCTGGCCTGCGGCCAGTTCGCTCTTCTCGGGCACAACCAGGTCTCGCCGAACCTTGCCGGTGCCAAAGTCGAACTGGCGATAGACCTGTCGAAAGCATGCTTGGCGAGTCGGAGAGACACTCTCACCCACAAACTCGCTGATCGCGGCGATGGTCTGGTGGGGCGGCGGACCGCCCCATCGCGATCGTGCAAACGCCAGCGGACTGCCGGGCATCATCATAACTCCGGGAGCGGGCACAAAGGCGTCGCCATCAAACCCAGATTCGACGAGCGCCGCGATGAGTTCATCGGGACGATCGAATGCCTGTGCCGCGAGCGTCGCGGCGGAAACACCGCGCCCCGCCTTGCCCGGGTTCATTTCGGCCATGTCCGTTGCCCCTTCCAAACGCCACTCCAAGCCTGATGACTGTGTGGTCCGCAGTGCCGCCCTCGCGTCGGCGATCAGGGCCTCCAACTCCGAAGGCAGCGGCTCGCCCTTCCACAAAACATTGATCGCGCTCGCGTGCTCGCGGATCAGCAGTTCGGCTTTGTCCTGACCCACGGCCCGATCACGAGACAGAAAGTCGCGGTCCAGATCGGCGAGCGCGTGCGTCACGGCGTGCAGCGAGATGATCGACACAACGGCCTCCCGCCAGCGATCACCCTCTGCGTTCGCCGGGAGCGCCACAGACGCTTTGGCGAGCGTGATCCAGTGGCTCAGCAGCGAGGTCCAAGTCAACGAAGCAGGCTCGGTAGGCATAGGCCCGCATCCTACTCTGCCCCATGGACGTGAACCCTGACGAACTCACGCAGTCTGAACGATACAAACTGCTGATCGGCGCAATTGTCCCTCGCCCCATCGCCCTGGTCTCGACGGTCGGACCCGACGGCATCGCGAATCTGGCACCGTTCTCATTCTTTGCCGGGGTTTCCAGCGAGCCGATGTCGCTGCTGTTCTGCCCCGCAAACAAATCCGACGGATCAATCAAAGACACGCTCCGAAACTGTCTGCTGCCAAACAGCCCTCACTTGACCGGCGGTATCAGCCCACTCCGCGGTCAAGGCGACTTCGTGGTCAACATCGTGCCCGATGCCATCGCCCATCGCATGGCAGCGTGCGCTGAGGAATTGCCGTTCGGCGAGTCGGAGTTCGCGCTCAGCGGCCTTACCCCTGCCTCCTCAATGGTCGTTACGCCGCCGCGAGTTGGAGAATCGCCCATGAGTTTCGAGTGCCGCACGATGCAGATCATCCATCTCGCGCCCGGCGCACCCGCAGGCGGCAACATCGTGCTCGGACGCGTCGTGGCTGTTCACGCCCTCGATGGCCTGATCAATGATCGCACGCACGTCGATGCGGCACGGCTTGATGCCATTGGACGAATGGGCGGCAGCAGTTACTGTCGGACCCGAGATCGGTTCGAGATGCCCATGGGCCGCAAGGCCCTAGAGCAGCCACGCGACTAGACGAGCCAAACC
>JBGSRG010000183.1:0-7776 GCA_041737685.1 Phycisphaerales bacterium
GAGGATTCACTGGCGACGCGTGTGATCTCGATGCGCAGCGGGTTGCCGGCGTTGATGGTTCCGGCGTAGACATCGTCGCCCGCTTTGACAGTGCGCGGCATGGACTCGCCGGTGAGCGAGGCCTGATTGACCGAGCCGCCCGCACCGTCGCCCGAGGTGTCGATGACGCGTGCATCGGCGGGGATGGTCTCGCCGGGCGGCACGCGGACGACGTCGCCCGGGAGGAGTTCGATTGGTTGCACCCATTCCCAGTCGGCCTCGTTTGCGGAGGCTGGATTGGCTTGGGGACGCAGGCGCTGGGCCTGTGTGGGCATGAGTTTGTGGAGGGCTTCAACGGCGCGGGTGGTTCGCTGCATCGCGAGCGCTTCGAGCGCGCCTGAGAGGACGAAGAGAAAGAGCAGCAGGGCGCCCTCGGCGGGTGCGCCCATGAGCGCAGCGAGCAGACCGCCGACGACCATGAGCACGTCGATATCGAACTCGAGTTTGGAGAGCGACTCCCAGGCGGCCCGGGCACCGTGAAAGAGGCCGATGCAGAGGCTGGCCCAGGCGAGCGGGAGGCTGAGGTTGAGGGTTGAGGTGGAGTCGCGCGTCCAGCCAGCGATGAGCGAAGCAAGCAAGAGCGCCCCGGCGAGGATCGCGGCGACGAGTTCGCCCTTGGGAGAGGTGAGACGATCCCAGAGGGTTGCACGCGGCGCGGCATCGACTGATGTGGTCAACGGGCGTGCAGGGGTGTTGAAGGCTTCGAGCGAAGACATGATGGGAACCATATCGGCACGCGGGGCGAGCCGGGCCACCATGTTGAGGGTGAGGCGGTGGCGATGCGCAGTCGGCTTGCTGGTGCCGTGCGGAGAGCGGCGCAGTGAGTGAAGGGCTGTTACGCTCAGCCCATGGCTCTGGAAGTGACGACCACGGACGATCGTGGCACCCCGGTGAAGATTGGGCCGGGGCGCTGGTTGCACGCGGTGGAAACCGGCGACGGTGATCCACAACTGCTGGCACTGGTGCTTGGGATCAATCAGCAGTTGCAGCTCGCGAGCCTGAATCGGCGCACGGTAATCATCTTTGTTCTGATGATCGTGGGCGCGGCGACGGCACACGGGGTGATTCTCGCGACGGTTGCTCCGAAAATGCCCATGTGGATTCTCCCGGTGTCACTGGGGGTGGGGATGTCAGTCTGGTTCTCGCTTCGGGCGCGCTGGGGCCTGAAGCGGCTTGGTCCGAACGTGCGACTGACGATGCTGAATGAGGGGCGGTGTCCCTCGTGCTCGCACCAGATTCATGCTTGCCCGGTACAAGAGGATGGGTGCGTGGTGTGTCCGGAGTGCGGCGCCGCGTGGCGCAACGAAGCGATTGGCACCCACCGGGTGTCAAGGGCGAGCAGGCCAACGCCAACGCCAACACACTCGGTGTGGCATCAGGCCATGTTCGCGAAATCGGTGATGGACGGGGGCGGACGGATTGTGCCGATGGTTGATCCGATGTTGCGGCGCTTGCCGCACCAGCGGGCAGAGTCGCTGGGCGTTGCTCGCATCCGATCCGTGCGAAAGCGGGTCTCGCGGCACGGGCGGAAGGGTCGGCTGCTGCTTGTCGGAATGGTGGGGCTGTCGGGGATGGTGATTCTGCTGGGTGCGATCAACAAGTTTGCATCGCTGCCGGCGCCTGGCTCTGCGGGTTGGAGGGTGTACGTTGCGCCGTTGGGATTGGTCCTTCTTGTGCTGACGGTCGGCTGGGCTTGTTGGATGCTGGCGCGTGGCCCGTTTGGCACGCCGCGTGAGCGGATCGCGATGGATTTGACCGAGGAGGGTGTGTGCCCCGGCTGTGCGGCGGACTTGGGGCAGAGCGGCGAACGGATGCAGGAGACGGGGAACGTGCAATGCCGCGAGTGCGGGTCGGAGTGGAAGGTGGCGGTCGGTGGTGGCGACAGCGGCGCACGGGCGAAGCACTAAGCCGGGTTCGGTGAGTGGGGTTCGATCTTTGGGGTCGCGGAGGGCTAGGGCTTGCGCAGCAGCGTGATCGCGTCGAGGTCTGGCACGTCGCCCCAGCGGATCAGGTCTTGTGATAGAACTTCGAGGCCCAGTTCGCGTGATCGAATCGCGAGTTGCTCGGCGGAGCAGTTGGAACGCCAGTGTGGGTTGTCGAACCACTTGGATGGGGCTTGAGTGCTTTGGGTGGCTGAAACGGATGTTGACTGACGCTGCGCTGCGGCGGCTTCGAAGTTGGAGTGATGCAGCAGGGCCGTTCCTGCTGGTTTGAGGACGCGAGCGATCTCTTGCAGGTAGCGCTCGACCACGGGCCACTCCATGTGGACCAGCGAATCGAAGGAGTAGGCGAGGCTGACGGTGCCGCTCTCGACCATTGGCAGGCTGAGACCGTCGTTGACGCGAAGGCGCAGTTTGCCGGTTCGAACAGCGTGAGGAAACCTTGCCACGCACGCCTCGATGCAGTGGGGCTGGATATCGACGGCGCTGACACGCTCTGCTCGCTCGAGCAGACGCTCGGTGTTGCGTCCGTAGCCGCAAGCGATCTCGAGAACGTGCGACCAGTCTGGGTTCAGGGTTTCGAGCCGCGGCGCAACGATGTATCGCCACTGATCGTCGATGGTTCGTTCGGCCTCGCTGAAATACTTGCAGGTTGGCTTGTGGCGGCTTCGCAGTTCACGCAGGTGCTGAGTCAGCGGGTCAATCTGAGTCGCGGGTTGGGCTGTGGCGGGAGGATCGGTGTTCATCGTGGGCCTTCCTGCGGCCCAGTTCCGCTCTGGCCGTTGCCACCCTGGTCCGCGCCGGTCGTGTCTGGCGTCGCTCCGGGCGGTGCGGCCTGGTTTCGGCGAATCTCGTCGATGCCGTCGATAGCCAGCCTTGCCTTGCGGGCACCTTCAACGATCTCGGGCACACTGATGCCTTTGGAGCGATCGACGTAGATTCGGAAGAGTCGTTGGGCGTCGTCAAGTCGCTCGGCCTGAAGGTGCAGTTGACCGATCTGCAAGAGCGCGAGACGGGCGAGGATGCCGCCGTCGACCAGTTGCGAGTCGTCGAAGGCCTCGGTGGTCGAGAGGTAGGTGAGAAACTCGGCCTCGGCCTTGTCCAGCCGCTCGCTGCGGAGATAGACCTGCCCGAGTCGGTAGTGGATCATGCGGGCCTGTGAGATGGCGTCGGAGGCGATGAACGGCAAGCCCTTGTTGAGCGCTGCCTCGGCCTCGTCCCATCGCTGGGCCGCGATGTAGACCATGCCCATGCGGTCGTAGAGCGTGGCGCGGTAGGCGGGGAGGTGCTTCAGGCCGCGCTGGTACATCTCGACGGCGCCGTCCACGTCTTCGTTTCGAATCAGGCGGATGCGTGCGACGAAGTCGATGGCGTAGTAGTACTCGTTTCGGATTGTGCCGATTTCTTCGTAACGGTCGGCGACGAACATGAACATTCGCTCGGCCTGGTCGAGTTGATTCTGGGCCATGAGCGATTCGGCCATCACGAGCAAGCCGTGCGGTGATCGTTGAATCTCCATCGCCTTGCGATAGGCCTGCTGCGCTTCTTCGTGACGTTCGAGTTGTGCGAGTTCTAGGCCGTAGTGCTGCCAGCCCATCATCGAGCCGGGCGAAGCCGCAACAGCCCAGCCCCACATGGTCTTGCCCTGCTTCCAAGCCTCGGCGTAGCGCATGGTGAGGCCCGCCATGAGCGCACACGCCAGCACGCCCACGCACAGCGCCGAGACGGCCACTTTGGCCTGGTCGGCCCTGCGAAAGAGCCACGACGCGACCGCGCTGAGCAGCAGCAGCATTCCGAGCAGCGGGATGTAGAGGTATCGATCGTGGACCAATTGATCTGGTGGTGGGAAGTGGATGACGTACGCCGCGGGGGCAAGGATCGCCGCGAACATCGCCAAACCCAGCGCCGCAGCTCGAGAGCGCGGCTGGCCGAAGACGATCCAGAGCATCAGCCCGCCGACGGTGAGCAGACCGAGGCCGGGAAGGAAGAAGCCCTCGAAATCCGGCCTGATCTGGTGTGAGAGGACGTAGAAGGGTGAGACGTCGTAGGGTGCGAGGCACTGCCAGACATAGAACAGCCCGACACGCGGCAGGGTGTAGATGTTCACCTGGAAGGGCAAGAACATTTCGTCGGGACGCGGGTCGGAACCGATGAGCGCCAGTCGGAGGAGGAGATAGATGCCCGACATCGCCACAAAGGGCATCGCGGCGAAGCAGGCGGGGAGGATTGAGCGACGGTCGAAGCGCCGTTCTGGGCGATTGGCGGTGGGGTCGGTGTCGTCAGTCCTTGGCCGGTATGCGATGGCCGCGGCGAAGACGAGGACCGGGAAGAGAATGGCCACTTCCTTTGAGCCCAAGGCCCCGGCGAAGAGCAGTAGTGAGGCGAACCACAGCAGCGGCCGCCTGAAGAGGTAGTGCGTGGGCCGAACTCGGTCGGCGAGGTTGGGTGGCATGGGGGCCGCACGAACCACACGAAGGAGGAGCAGGAGCGCGCCGAACATGAATACGGCCAAGATTGGGTCCGTCGCGCCCGAGACCCACGCGACAGACTCCACCCGCGTCGGGTGCATCGCGAAGATGAGGCCGATTGGCGCGGCCCAAAGGGGACCGAAGCCGACGCGACGGGCCACGAAGTAGGCCAGAACGCTCGCGAGTGTGTGCAACAGCACCACGCTGAGGTGCCACAAAGATGCGCTGGCGGTGCCGGCGATCTGCTGCACGCCGATCATCCAAGCGACGAAAGTAGGCCGCCAGTATCGAGATTCGTTGCGGCCTTGCGTCGAACGGAACGACCAGACGTCGGTGGTGAGGGCTCGACGAAAGAGGTCGGGGTCCTTGATCTGCTGATTGCCGACGATCTGAACATGATCGTCCCAGACCCACGAGCCGTCGATGGTGTGGGCGAAAACAAGGAAACTGATCGCCGCGATGATCAGGGCGAACCACCAGTCGAGCCTTCGATCGGGCTGACGGGCCAGTCGGAGGAAGAGAGATTGCCTGCCGATCCCTTTGCCCTTGCCTACCCCCCCCGCTTGCGTCTGCATTCCGCCCGGCGCGCCGGGGTTGGCGATCACGGCGGTGCGCGAAGCGCCCGCTTCGGAATTGGATGGGGAGTTGGTTGCGGATCGGCTCATGTTGGGCAGAGTCCCGGCGACTTGCGCCGCTGGCGGCGCACGGTTGATTCGATGTTAGATGGGGCTGGAACGATGCGCTCTGCGCAACCCTGGGTGAGATTGGGAGACAATCGCGGTGATCTGGATTCTGTTTGATCTGAGGCCGTCCCCTTGCTTATGGCCCTTGAGGGGTGTTCACTTGTTCAATGCCCCGACCCGTGGTGACCGGACAGTTCAATCATGTAGCGATCGCCGCGTTTGGCGTGTCGCGAGCGATGCTGACCGCGCTGTTGCCCAAGGACGGCGATCTGGTGCCGGACGAGGCCCACCCGGATATGGGGCTTGGAAGTGATGTTGGGGTGGTTTCGCTGGTCAGCATGAGCGCTGAGCACATGCGACTGTGGGGGATCAGGTGGCCCGGCGGATCGCGGTTTGGCGAGGTTTGTCTTCGGGTTCATGTTCGACAGGCGGATCGGCGGGGTGTGCTGCATGTGCGTCGGTACAACTCGTCGGGGCTTTGGACGTGGGCCGGGACGCGGGTCTTTGGTGAGCATTGCCGTAAACAGACCGTGACCGAGTCGATGCGGCAGAACCCGCGAACGATTCGGATCGAGCACTCTCTGGTGTTTACGCCAGCGATGGGCGAGCCGGGACCGGGGCAGTTGGCGCGCCCTGAAGGGCACCCGGCGGAGTATTCAATGGTTGTGGAGGCTTACAAGCCGGTGGTGCGTCCGGATACGCGCGGTGTGGAGCACTGGCTGAAGGAAACCAGGTGGGTGTTTACGCCGGCACTGACGCCAGCGCGGAGCGATGGAAGAGCCGGTGCGAACGCGGTGGGCGGGGTGATGGTCCACGAAATCTTGCATCCGTTGTGGAGTGTGTATCCGGAAGCGACGGTTCGGCTGAACGTGGACTTTGCGAATCTGTTTGGGCTGGATTGGGGGTTTCTCAACGGTGCTGAGCCGGTGGCGTCGGTGCTGGCGCTGGGTTCGCAGGTGGCCGTGTTTGGTCGGAGGTCGCACGTTCAGGTGATGTGGGGTCAGAGGCGGGCGGGGCGGGTGGCGGGGGGTTCCGGAGGGGCGGGGGGCGCAGAGGAACGGCAAACTTCGATCCGATCGTCGGCGGCGTCCGTATAGGCTGGGCGCGGTGCCGTGATCCAGGGGCGGGGACTGAGCGCTTGGAATGATGTCGGGGATGGGGAACTCGGGATGTGCGTCTGGTGTGATTGCACACCCAACCCGTGTCCGTGCTAGGCTTAGCGAGTATCGGCGGTACCGACGTGGACGGTGCCGCGGATACTCAAACTTGACCAGAACCTGCGGCCAGACCCCTCGACCCTGACCAGTTGCCCGACAAGCCTCGGACAACGTGCATTGGAGAGCCTTGCGATGGCGAAGATGTTTTACTCGTTGGAAGAGGCCGCCGAGCGGCTGAGCAAGTCGACCGGCGAGGTTGAGGGGCTTGTGCAGAGCGGCAAACTCCAAGAGTTCCGCGATCGTGATCGGCTGGTGTTCAAGAAGGATCAGGTGGACATGCTCGCCGAGCCGGGCGACAGCGCCTTTGGCGCGTCGGACGAATCGGGGCTGATTCCGCTTGTGGATACGGGTGGCGGGGCCTCGGGCATGGGCTTGTCGCTGGAAGACAGCACGCCGTTCACGAGCAGTGGGCTGAACCTTGCCGGTTCAGGCTCAGGCATCTCGATGGACGAGCCGAAGGACCGCTCGGGCATTTCGATCTTTGATACCGACTCGACCGAAGAGGGCGACCCATCTGCGGTGACGCGGATAACCGAGACCTCGGGCGGCGGCATGGGCGAACTGACGCTCGACAACGTCGGCTCTGGCTCGGGTTTGCTGGATCTGACGCGCGAGGGCGACGACACGTCGCTGGGCGCGGACCTTTTGCAGGACGTGTATTCGGATCAGGATGGGGACAGCGCGGGCGGCAGCCAGACGCAGAGTTCGTCTGGGTTGTTTGAGACGACCACGGCGATGTCGGATGTTTCGATGAGTTCCGCCGCGGTGATGCCGGGCGCGATGGTCGCGGCTGAGCCGTATGACGGCACGTGGTCGGGGATCGCGGGCGGACTGGCGCTTGGGGCAGCACTGGTTCTGACCTTTGCGTTGGCGGCGGTGATCTTCGGGCTGATTGGTGGCGCTGAGAACCCTCTGGTGGCGATAGTTTCCTCGAACCTGATGATGTGGCTGGGCATCTTTGGTGCGATCATTCTTGTGCCGGCGATCATTGGTCTGTTTCTGGGCAAGCGCAGCGGCTGAGCGCAAGCCTGCGAAGCAACTGGATCAACCGAGACAATGAGATTGACTGGATTGCCGCGCGGTGCGTGCGGGGTGGCTCAGTCGCGTTCCCGGTCGGCTTCCTGATCGGACGATCGGCCACTGTTGAGCATGACCAATGCGATGACGATCGCCGCGAGCAGCGCGGTGCCACCCAGAGCCTGAATCATGGTGTCGCGTCGCTGTGCGCCCGCCGAGAGCACGGCGAGGCCCAACGGCACAAGCAAGAGCGAGACGGTCCAGGCCCAGCGGCCGCGCGGCGTGGGCGGCGCGGATTCTGGCTCACCCAGTTCGATTTGCGACCAGTCGATCTGGGAGGCCTCGGTCTGGATTTGGTCGAGGACGGTTCGGGCGTTGTCGGCGTCGTCGGCCAGAACGATGACTCGGGCTG
>JBGSRG010000195.1:0-5684 GCA_041737685.1 Phycisphaerales bacterium
GCCCGCGCCGTGATCAGCAGATCCGCCGCCTCGCCGCTGCTCGAAGCAATCAGGTCCGCAGCGCGTCGCTCCAGGTCCACAATCGCCGACTCCTTGTCCGGGTCGGTGTCCTTGCCCGTCCGAAGCCGATCAATCTGATCGATGATCTTCACAATCTCGCGCGCCCGCTGCTGCGAGCCCGCAACCTGAATCAACTCGCGCTCCGCCTCGGTCTGCGCCAGTTCCACATCCGTAGCGCTCGTCCGAACACGCTGCACCACACTCTCAAACATCTCCGCCGTGTCCTTGGGAGGGTGCGCACCCACAAGGCTCGTGAACACCACACGCACCCCCGCGCCATCGCCGTCGTTCATCGCGCTCAGCCGCGCATTGATCGACTCGGCCAGCCTTGCCGAAATCTCTCGCCGCCCCGAGCCAAGCACCCGATCGGTCGTCTCGGTCGAGAGCACACGCAAAAGCTCGCGCCGCCCGATCGACCGCAGAAACGCGTCTCGACTCTCGGGCGTCACCAGGTTCCGAAACTTCGCATAGTCCTCAACAACGTAATACAGCGGCACCTCGACCGACACCAGTTCCAGATCTCGCACCTGCGTTCCTGGCGTGCTCGCGCCCCCGCTCCGCTCCGCCGGCTGCACCGCGTAGTAATACTCCGTCACGCCGTGGTCGTTGGTCCACAGAATGCTCTTCTGCACCTTCGGCGTCTCGTTGGCCAGTTGCAACGGACGAATCGTCGTCGCGTCCACCTTCTCCAACACGTCGATCGGCCACGGCATCTTCAGATACAGCCCCGGCCGCAGCGCCTCACCGGTCACCACACGCCCAAACCGCAAAATCACCCCTTGCTCGTTCGGCTGCACCACCGCAAGGCTGGTCATCAGCCACACCACCACCACCCCAACCGCCAGCAGCGAAACCAGCCACCGCGATACCAACTGATAAAACCACGAATCCGTGACGTTGAAACCAAACTGATAGTTCAACGCCCCGCCGATCGACTCCGCCACCTTGTCCGGCGCCGCCACGAAACTCAGCACCCGCGAATCCATCGCCGGCCGCGGCGTCTCGCCCGCAATCCTCGGCCGATACACCGCGAGCAAGAAGTTCAGCACCACCTCAACCGCCAGCAGCACCATCGCCGCCGGAAAAACAACGTGCAGATACCGAAGCAGCAGATCAAACCCGAGATAGTCCGCCAGATGCGCAACCACCAGCGCTCCGCCCACCAGCGCCGCGGCTACCGACTGCCCCGCACCGCCCCGAAGATTCGACCACGCGCCAACCTTCGCCATGCCCGCCACATACCGAGCAAACAAAAAGCCAATCAGCGCAACCCCAAGCCCAATCCCCAACGACCAGCCCATGTGCTCGCCGCGCGGCTCCTGTGACACCATCCCGCGCTCAAGCCAGAATCGCCACGCGCCCAACCCGCCAAGCACCAACGCCCAGATCAGACTCACCGTCGGCACCAGCACCGAGTGCATCCACGACAGCCGCTTCGACGCAACTCGCAACTCGCTCGCCGCCTCACCGAACACCGACGCAGAACTCCGCCCCCCATCCGCGGCCGACGCACTCAGTTGCTCCGCCTCAAGCGCTTCCAACCGCTCACGACGGTGCTGATCAAACAACACGGCGAGAACCAGCCACACCGCCGTGCCCATCAGCACCAGCAATGCGCCCGTAAACGCCGCAGAATCCTTGACAATCGCGGAATACACCCCGAGCGCCAAGCCCATGATCGCCTGCAGCGCAAGGCCCAGCATGGCGGTGGCGGACGCGCGGGAATACGTCTGATGGTCGGCTTTCATGGTCGCTGAGCGTTCCTGGGTTCAGGCCGATTTCTTCCAAACTCACACCGAGCACGCACGCCCCATCCGTGCCCCTTCAAGTCCGCCATCGCGACTCCGCAGTCCGCCGACCACAGACCCGCCCGACAGGGGCAGCATTCTCCGCGACCCGAAGCGGACTGTCCACCCGGCCCACCTTCCAGCCCACCATGTGGTTCCCAACTCACCAATCCAGCAATCTCGCCCAGAACCCCAACGGTCGGGCGCTCGTTGATGTACGATCCGCTCGGACCTATTGGTTCGTCCCCGCGCGGCCCACTTCCGAATCATTCAGCGACGACCCGCGTCCGCCCGCCCCAGCGATCCACCCTCCGCAGTTTCCTTCGAGATCCCCCCGCAAGCCGCTCACACTCGCACCGATCAACCCCGCCGCCCTTCGACGAATCACCCCACACCGCGTATCGACCCCGCAGTTCTTGCGCGATTTGCCTCTACTCGACAGTCTTGCAACATGGTATCAACTGTCTACGCCATCGCCCGTAACACTTTCACTGAAAGTGTCCGCCAGCCCGTCTACTTCATCGTGGTCGCGCTCGCTGGCGTCTTCCAAGTCTTCTCAACCTGGTCCGCCGGTTTCAGCATGGGCATGACCGAGGCCGGCGAAGTCTCGGGCGACGACAAACTCTTGCTCGACCTCAACTTGGCGACCGTCTTCGTCTGCGGCATGTTGCTCGCCGCCTTCCTCGCCACCGCCGTTATCTCGCGAGAAATCGAGCAGAAAACGATCCTGACGGTCGTCTCCAAGCCCGTCTCACGCCCCGCCGTGGTCTTCGGCAAGTATCTCGGTGTCACCGCCGCGATTCTCATCGCTGTTGTCACCATGCTCATTTTCGTCCAACTCTCTATCCGCCACGGCGTGCAACAAACCACCGCCGACAAACTCGACCAGCCAGTTCTCGTCTTTGCGGGCCTGGCGGTGGCGATCTCCCTGGGCGTGGGTGTCTGGTGCAACTTCTTCTACGGATGGGTCTTCTCGCAGACCGCCACTCTGCTTCTCTGCCCCGCGCTGATTGTCGCCTGGATCGCCGTGCTCGGCCTCAGCAAGGAATGGCACTTTCAGAACCTCGGTGCCACTTTCAAGCCACAGATCGCCATGGCCAGCGTCGCCATTCTGCTCTCCCAACTTGTCATGGCCGCCGTTGCCACCGCCGCCTCAGCACGCCTAGGCCAGGTCATGACCATCGTGGTCTGCTGCGGAATCTTCCTCGCCGGCCTGCTCTCCAATCACTTTCTGGGCCGTCGCGCCGTCATCAACGAATCCATCAGCCGAATCAAAGACGCCACCCCGCTGCTGCCCAGTCGCCCGCTGCTGCAACGCAACGGCGACGGTTTCGAAATCACGCTCGAGTTTGATCCCCGCCGCCGTATCGAACCCGGAATGCCCCTTTACTATGGCCCAAACAACAGCGGCCTCATGCTCGCCACCGACCATTTCATGCCCTTCACCGCCGATCGAACCGACTCCGCCCAACTCACCGACCGCAAACCGCCAGGTGCCATCCTCATCACCGCCGTCAAGGGTCGAGATCTCAGCCTGCTCCGCGTCGGCTCTGACAATCCCGTCTCGTCGCGCCCGCCGCGCCCCGGCGACTGGATCTTCATCAAGCCAACCGTCTACAACCCCGTCTTTCTCGCCGCTTGGCTCGCCGTGCCCAACATCCAGTTCTTCTGGCTCACCGATGCCGTGACCCAGAACCAGATCATTCCGGTTTCTCACTTGGGCTTGCTGGCGCTTTATGCCGCCGGGTTGGTTGGCGTCTTCCTTTCCTTGGCCGTGGCCCTATTCCAGAAACGCGAAGTCGGGTAAACTGCGTTCACCAAGCCCTTTCGCTTGCGCCGGATTCCCCCACTCCCCCCGCGGTCGCATCGTGGAGACCTGCTGCTATGGCTCGAGTTGACGCTCTCGAAGATTCCAGGAAGCAGGCCCCGAAGGCTCAGCCCGAGGGCCTCGACCGCACTGCGAAGATCAAAATCGCGATCGCCGCGGCGGCGCTGGTTGTCGCCGTGCTCTTGCTGCTGAACTTCACGGGCGCCTTCTCCTCTCCCTACGTGTCAGAACAGGACGCCGAGCCGATTCTGACTCCGGAGCAGCAGCAGGACTTCGAGAAGTTCAAGAACAACCCGCCACCCGATCCCGAAGCCCCAATCACTGACCCGGCCAACCCACCCCCCGCGGGCAGTTGACCATCGGGGTACTTGTAACACGGAACGTGGCTACACACGCAGCCCGGCAGTGCGAGCACCGCGGGCACGTCGTGCGCTGATCACGCGGTGATCTTTGAGCCTCCCCCAACTCGAAACCCCCGCCTCCACTTGCTGTTCCTCTTCGCGCCCTTCGCGCCTTCGCGTTCCATCCGTCCCCCAAGCCCGCTCACTTAATACAGCGGTACACAAACGCTGGCGGGGCGTTCCGCCATACCACCCGCGAAATCTGAACCTCCGAAAACAGCCGGCGCGTCTCGCGCCGAAAGTGCCACGCCCCGCGCATCAGCAGCCCAACGTGATAGCCAAATGTGCGAAACTCGCCCCCCGGCCGCAGCACCGATGCCGTCGCTTCCAAAATCTTCGTCCGAACCTCGTCGTTGAAACTCGGCCAGCCCAGCCCCGAAATCACCACGTCCACACCCTGCGCTGGCACGCCCTCTGCCCGGCAGATCGCGCTGATGTTCGCCGCGTCATCATGCCGGATCGTCACACCCGGAAACTGCCGACGCAGCGTCGCCGCCATCGCACGGTTGAACTCCACCGCGATAAACCGCCCCTGCCCGCCCGTGTGCTCACTCGCCAGCCAGCCCGCAGGCAATGACTCCAGCACCGCACGCGTAAACGTGCCCGTGCCCGGACCATACTCGACCACCACCCCCTGCGAACCAAAGTCCAGGCCCTGAATCATCCGGCGAGCCAGCCGACGCGAAGACGGAGCAACCGCCGCCATCACGTGCGGTGCCTTCACAAACTCACGAAGAAACGTCAATCGGTTCTGAATCTGTCGACCCGCGCTGGGCCGCGTCAATCGAGCGCTCGTCGTCCGACGCTCCCGGCCCGCGCTGGCCACGGGCGGAGCAACATGGCCAACGCGATGAGGATTGGGAGTAAACATCTTCGTTCGCAAGCAATCAAATCCAGCCGACACCGCGCCCATTCTCCGCTTCGATCACCGTGCCAAGCAAACCGACGCCTTCCTGCACACCCCCGCCAACACCCCGCGGCACCGCACGCTATGGGCCGAGCGACAGTGTACCGGTCAAGACCCTTGGTGGGATTGTGTTTCGCCAACTTGCCCTCGCCGGATGGTTAAACGACAACGCGGCGGTTTCGCCCATCGGCATGCCCGCGCGCCGTACGAACTCGCCGCCCCCCCGCAGACTGCCCCATAACACACCGCCAACCGCCCAATGCCCGCCCATTGCCCCCACAACCCGCCTCACACCCACGGCGCAAGTCCACCCGATCGGCCAGCGAACCGATGCACTCTGACGCCCGGAGATGCCATGAACGACGTACAGACCAAACTCATGCAGGCCAAGACGCTCATGGAGCAAGACCGCTTTGCCCAAGCCAAAGTCCTGCTGCTCCAAGCCATCCAAAAGGCCCCGCGCGATCAGAACGCGCTCGTGCTCACACGCTTCTGCCTCGCACGCCTGGGAGAGCACGCCCAAGCCCTCTACTACGCCCAGAAAGCCGCCGAACTCTGGCCAGCCAACGCCGACATCCTCACCAACCTCGGCCGCTCTCAAGCAAGCGCAGGCAAGGCCGACGACGCCATCGCCACCCTCGAGCGCGTCGTCGAAGCCGCGCCGGACCATCCGCACGCTCGCGTAGCGCTCTGCAACCTGC
>JBGSRG010000198.1:0-2990 GCA_041737685.1 Phycisphaerales bacterium
CCCAGTCCGCGTCCGCCGCGGCGGCCGAGCGCTTGCCCGGCGTGCGACTCTCTTGCTCCTCCTGCTCAGCTCCCGCGACCAGATCCTCGACCCGAGCCTGGGCACGCTTCTTCACGATCAGTTTGACCGGCACTTCCGAGAAGGGTGTTGCCTTGCGAAAGGCGTTGAGCAAGAAGCGTTGATAGTTCGGCGTAAAGAGTTCGGGCTTGTTGACCACCATCACGATCGTCGGTGGGTGCGTGGCCACCTGAGCCACGAAGTAGGCCTTGGCAAAGGTGCCGAGTTTGCTCGAGGGACCACGCCGAGACAAGATGCCCTTGAGCAAGCGGTTCAGTTCGCCCGTGCCCACTCGCTTGCCCGCCTGCTCGTACATGTCGATGGCGAGTTGAATCAGCCCGCTGAGATTGAAGCGTTCTTTGGCCGAGACAAACGCGATCGGCGCGTCGGTGAGGGCCTTGAGTTCGCGCCGCAGATACTCTGAATAGCTCTCGGTGGTGATCGGCTCACCGCGGCCGCGCCCCGCCGTGGCCACCCTGCCCTCGACCAGATCCCACTTGTTCACCACAAGGATCGTCGGCTTGTAACGCTTGGCGCAGAGCGCGGCGAGTTGCTGATCGACCTGCGACGGAGGCACCGTTGCATCGACCAGCATCATCGTCACGTTGGCGCGGTCGATCGAACGCTGCGCGCGGTCAAAGGCCCACCACTCGATCCGATCGGCGAAACTGCGCTTGCGACGAAGACCCGCCGTGTCGATCGCCGTGAACTTGCGACCGTCCATCTCAAAGCTCACGTCGACCGCGTCGCGTGTGGTTCCCGCGATTTCGCTGACAATGACCCGGGGCGCACCGGCCAGCGCGTTCACGAGCGAACTCTTGCCCGCGTTACGCTTGCCGATAATGGCCAGCCGCATCCCAGCATCGTGGTCGTTGGCGTGCTCGCGATTGAGTTGCGCCTGAGTGCGTGCGGTCGGAAGCACCTTGACCGCGTCGTACAACCGATCGAGAAACTCTCGCCGGAAATAGTTGTTCTTGGCCGACACGCACAGCGGCTCACCAAAGCCCAGCGCTGCGGCCTCATAGGCGTGCGCTTCCCAGCGCGGGCCGTCGGTCTTGTTGGCGACCAAGATCAGCCGCGCGGCGGCTTTGGGGGTGCCCACTTCAGGCAGCGCCGCTGCGGCCTCCGATGCCGCGGCCGCCGCTTCTCCCGCCCTGCCGCGCTTGCGACCGCGCTCGCCGATGATCCGCTCGCGAATCAGCCGCGCGATCGTCTGATCGTGCGCCGTGATGCCCGCTTGAGCATCGACCACGAAGAGAACAAGATCGGCCCCGGCGACGGCCTGGCTGATCTGAAACTCGATGTCCGAGGTGAGCGTGGCCAGATCGGCCCCCACGTCATCAAACCGCCGACCATCAACGACGTAAACACCGAAGCCGCCAGTATCAGTGACCTCGATAGGCATCCGGTCTGGCGAATCTGCATGGTCGCCCGGGGGCGTAAGTTCGGTAATGATGCTGACGCGATCGCGCGTGGTTCCCGCCGTGTCGTCAACGATCGACACCTTATCTCTCGCTAACATGTTGAGCAGAGAGGACTTACCGACATTTGGTCGGCCGACGATGGCAATTCTTGGGAGGGGCATGTCGAAACAACTTTAGGCGATAGGCGTTGAGGTTCTGTTGCTAGCCCTCTACAGGCCCTCACGCTGCCCTTGTGGCGCGGACCCTGAGCGACGCTTCGGCGTGAACGGGGGAGCTGAGGAACCGCAAGCCACGCGCAGACGAAACGACCATTGAGCGGTGTGCCATGACGCGTGCCGCCTTCGCTTGGTCACAGAGTGGCTGAGCGTGTCGGGGCCCGGAGCCTTGAGAGGCCCGGGGTTGGGGTGGTTGGAACATTCTGGGTTTCGGAGCGCAGGCTGGATTCGCGCGCACACTGGGTTTGTGCGCGGGAAAGGTCGGGGCCGATGCTCGGCGGATGCGCGCGTTTCGGCGCTCGTCGGACAGTGCCGTTTGTACGCGGCACGCGATGGGAGACGTGCGTGGTTCGCCGGTATCGCCCCGACCCTCCCGCGTTTGTCAGCTTGCCGAGCATCCGACAAATCACAGTCCGTCTTCACATAATCTTGACAATTGCGTCCTGCGAACCTCTCATGCTCTGAGATGGAACCGCTCACGCTGCTTGATATGAGTCTGCGGGTTGGCGCTGCACTGCTTTGCGGAGCGCTGGTGGGGATCGAGCGGGAGCGCAAGCAGCGACCCGCCGGGTTCCGAACGATGATTCTGATCAGCCTTGGCTCGTGCGGATTTCTGCTCATTGCGCAGGAGGCCATGAGTCGATTGGCCGTGCCGATGCTCGCCACTCTGCCCCCCGGTATGCCCGCGCCGGGCCAAGCCGAACTGAGCCGCGTGCTGCAAGGACTGATGAGCGGGATCGGATTTGTGGGTGCTGGCGCGATCCTTCAGAGCAAGCGTTCGGTTCGCGGCATTACCACCGCCGCGGCGGTGTGGGTAGTCGCGGCGCTTGGGGCGGCGTGCGGCTTGGGCTTGTATCCGCTGGCGCTGATCCTGAGCACGGCGGCTCTGTTCACGCTGATCGTGCTGGACGTTGTTGAGCGGCGATTCTTCCCCGAGCCAGACGACGGGAAAGGCTGGGGCAGCACATCGCACAATGGAAGCTCGGACGGTGCTGACAAACAGAGCGGTAGCAAACAGAGCGGAGCGACAGCCGATCACACTCGCGATGAAGGTAAATAGTCGTTGTGAATGTACTGCGTCGCTGCTGAGCGACTTGAGTGGGGCGAGAGCTACGCACCCATCAGCAATCGAAACATTGACGGTGCCACGGCCGGTGCGCAACCTTCGAGCACGTGCCTGTGGGCGTCACACCCTCGGACCCGATTCGTCAAGTTCGGCCAGTTCGTCCTTGTACTGTTCGCGCAGCGGTTCGATGACGTCGCGGATGAAACGCTCGGTCTGCTCGACGGAGCG
>JBGSRG010000242.1:0-1855 GCA_041737685.1 Phycisphaerales bacterium
AGCCCGCAGCCGCAGACCTTGTTGATGGTCATGGCGGACATGGTGACGGGCAGCCCGGACTTGAGCGCGGCCTGGCGAGCGGGATTCTGGCCCAGCCCGGCCTGCAGCACGCAGCCCATCAGCACCTCGTCGACGTGGTCTTTGATGGCGGGCACGCTGCTGAGCAGGGCGTTGATGGCGTAGGAGCCGAGGGTGGGCGAAGGGACTTTGGAGAGACCGCCGAAGAACTTGCCGATCGGCGTGCGCTGCGCGGCGACGATGACGGGAACGTGCGTGCTGGGTGCGGGCATCGGGCTTGCTCCGTGTGCGAATCTATTGCGGTCGGGTGCGAGTGAGCGGGAGAGGATGATAGGTGCGGGGGTGGCGGGGTGGTCGCCCGGGCTGCTGAACACGGCGTCGATGTGGGGCAAGGAGTGGCCTGCGGCGGGCGGTCGTGGGCGGCTCGATAGACGTGCTTGTGAGTCTTGCTGTCTGTTGCACAATCTTCACACTCGGCTTGGCGAATCTGCTGCAATCAAGCCGATGGAGGAGCGTATGAATCCAGACATGAAGAGCGATGTTTCGACAAAGTCCTGGTCCGGCTTGTCCTTTCCGTCACGCCCGGCCTTGCGCTCTGGCCCGATCTGGGCCGGCTTCGCGCGGGCTTTAGCGCTGGCCTTCGCCTTGACCGTCGCCGGGCCGCGCATCTGCGATGCAGGACCTGTGCCGCCCGCCGGCGGCTCGGGGCTGACACCCGACTACGGGCTGGACTGGCGGACCATCGGCTCGCCTGGCAATCGCCCGGCAAACGCTCAGGAGGCACCCGGTTTCTTCGACGTCAACGGTCAGATTGACGTCGGAGCGGTCAACCACGAGTATCGCCTCACCCGCACCGAGATCACTGCTAGGCAGTGGTTTGGCTTCGTTCAGGCGTATGCACCGTATTACCAAGAATCGGGCGCTTCCAACCTCGTCTCATTCACCGGTGGCTGGATCGGCGCTTCTGATCCGGACTCCAACGGATTGCGAATCTATGCGCTCGCGCCCGAAGTGGAGCAGATGCCGGTCGACGTATCTTGGCGGATGGCCGCTCGCTACGCGAACTGGCTGCACAACGACCAGCGAACCGAACGCGCGGCTTTCGAGAACGGTGCATACGACACATCGACCTTCACGCGCAACCCCGATGGCACTTTCAACGATCAGCCCGTCCGCTCCGCGGGCGCCAGGTTCTGGATCCCCGATCTGGACGAATGGACCAAGGGCATGCACTACGACCCGCACAAGGACGGGCCAGATCAGGAGGGCTATTGGCTCTACCCCACCTCTTCCGACACCGCGCCGATCCCCGGCTATCCCACCGAACTCCGCGGTGATGGAACGGGAGAGACGAGTGCGGGCCTGCACTTTGAGGCGGGGTTTGATGAGCCCTTCGTTCCCGTAGCCGCTTACCCGAACGCGCAGTCACCTTGGGGCCTGCTCGACGGCTCCGGCGGATGGAGCGAGTGGACCGAGACCGCGTTCGGACCGCCGTTTGTCTCCCGTGTCGTGCGTGGATCGAACCTGGTCGGGAGTACCACTCTCCTGGACCCCATTGATTCGCTGCTCGGTGGCTCCTTTCACCTCGGACGCTACGGCCTGCGCCTGGCTTCAGTAGTCCCGGCTCCCTCCGCCGTCTGGGGCCTGAGCGCCCTGTGGTTGTTTCATCAAACCTTGAGAAGGAGATCGAGCGATGACCGATCGACCTTTCGTGCGGTTCGGCGTGCCCGGCATTCTGCTCATTCGCCCTGCGCTTGCTCCCACTCTCGCCCCATCTCTCGTGTTCGCCCGCTCTGGGCCGGCTTCGCGCGGGCTTTAGCGCTGGCCTTCGCCTTGA